>NZ_JBLUOI010000137.1:0-7080 GCF_048059995.1 Metabacillus sp. YM-086
CCTATGAACGACACCACTCGCTCTTACCTCAACACTTTTGTCGTTCATCACCCCTATGAACGACACCACTCGCTCTTCCACCAACACTTTTGTCGTTCATCGCCCCTATGAACGACTCCACTCGCTCTTCACCAACACTTTTGTCGTTCATCACCCCTATGAACGACTCCACTCGCTCTTACCTCAACACTTTTGTCGTTCATCGCCCCTATGAACGACACCACTCGCTCTTCTACTCCGCCACTTTTGTCATTCATCCACCTAATGAACAACAGCACACGCCCTCCCTTTATCAACAAAAAAATGCTAACTCCACAAGTTATAAACAAGTTGAGTTAGCATTATTCTTCATTACCTACAATTCCTATGACATCATCCATTTTTACTAAACCAAAATGACGACTGTCCCGGCTTTGGATACGGTTGTCACCTATAACAAATATATAACCTTTTGGTATTGTTCCTTTATCTATAATATCCTCGAGCGTAAAGTTTCCTGTCTGCTTCGTAACATCTAGATCTTCAGGAGAAAGAAAAGGTTCATTTACAGCCTTTCCATTTACATAAAGCTGATCATCCTTATAATGAAGTTCATCACCCGGAAGACCAATCACTCTTTTCACATAAATGTCGTCACTATTTGGGAGTTGGAATACGACCACATCAAATCTCTTTAACGAGGAAAAATATAAGCTTAACTTGTTAATAGAAAGCAATCTTCCTTCCTCATATGTTGGTTGCATGGAAACTCCCTCTACCTTATATTCAACAAAAATCAAATTTTTCACAATAATAGCTGTTAAACATACTCCTACTGCCGTAAAAGCAATTTTACGCTTTTTCATATAACCTCCTAAAGGTTAGTGTTCTTTTTTCTCAACCGTTATGGTAGTATTCAGTCTTTTTTCGACTCTTTTTCCAATAAACCATAGTAAAAAGATTACAACCCCTGCTATAACAGATCGAATTGGCTTTGTTATAAGAGCGTGCAGATCCTGCCCAATAAAACTTACCAAGAAAATCATAACTAGTTTCCCCGATAGAACTGCTAATATAAACTGCCAGTAACTAATTCTGGACAAACCTGCAACAACATTAATCGCTGCCGACGGAGTAAACGGAAAACAAAGAATTAGAAAAAGCGGGCTAAATCCTCTTCGTTCAATCCAGGTTAACAGCTTTTTAATTCCCTTTTTTTCTTTCAGGCTCTTAAAAACTCTCCATTCGCCAAGTTTCCTCATTATAACGAATACAATAATAGCACCTAAACAAGCCCCAATCCAAGATAAAAAAAATCCCATCCATAGTCCAAATGAATTTACATTGGCAACAATAAAGATAACTAGTGGTAAAAATGGAAAAAAGGCTTCTAACATTGGTAATAATATAGCGAAAAATGGACCAAATGAACGATAGGTCTCAAATAGTTCCATTAAATATTCTAATGTAAAAATGTCCTGCAACGTCTCAAAGTTCATCTTATACTCCTTGTAAAATCCTTTGTATCTATTGTACACACTTATGTTAAAACTTAAAAGATACAGGTACTTACTAAGTTTGTCATACTTGCGAATTTATTAGGATTCGATTATAATTAAATACGAACAAATGTTCTGTATCGATAGGGGGCATTTCTGTGACAAGAATACCAAGTGACGTTCGAGACATGATCGAACAAGCAATTTATTTACCGATGGCTGTTTCAATTTTTAATAGAGATTTAGCTGTTATTCAACAAAGTCCGTTTAAATTACATCGTCCATATTTATCTATTGTTGAAGAGTCGTTAAAACTCGCACAAAAGGATTTGGCTGACGTTAAGCGAGAGCTTCAAAAACGAAACATTAAAGTTCATCAGGTCGAACGAGACGAAGCATTCACTCTTTATTCCTTTATTTACAACGGATATGAAGAAAAACACAATTATTTTAATCCTAGAATTCGAAACAAAGTATCTGAAATTATGGAATTATATTTATTTAAACCAGAAAAGACAAATTTCGGAAAAAGCACACAAACATAAATATTAGTGCTCACTTAATAAAGAAAAATAAGTTCAATTAGGTCCAATCAAAAAATCTAAAAATGACTCTTATTCCATACCATACTATTCGGAACGGTAGAAAAATAAGTTCAGGAAAATAAAAGACAACATCCGCAAAGAAATCGAATATGGAATAAGTATCATGCTTTCTTTTGGCTCTTCGTTTTCTTAAATGTTTCTCTCTTCTCTTTTTAAATGACATCATATTCTCCTTTGTAATCAAACTGTCTTAGCAGTAATACGAATAAACATGCCTAAATGTTGCATTATTAGTTAATCCTTATGTGTTAGGTAGACCCTGAAAAAGCTACCCACAAATCGGATAGCTTCGTCTCGTTCTATCTTATTCACAATGAAGTTAATTATTGAAATCGATTCATTTCTCTTATCATTTGTTCATAAAATGAACTAACTTCCTTCTCACCTTTCGGAAAAAGAAGCATATTTATTTTTCTTTGTTCCTGTTCAATTCTTGAAGAAATAATCGTTCTTAACTGTGCTGTGCGGAAAAGTTGATTTTCAAAGGACCCTACTGACATTGGTAACGTTATTACTTTACCATTTGTAAATGTAATGCAAGTATTGTCTTCATTCGTTCCTACATATTCTTTCACAAAACTATGTGAAAGCCATGCACAATGTGGCCGTGTGGAGGATGTTGTTGGGAAGAAGTAAATTGAGTTTGCCGGGTCAATTACAATTGGTGGTTTATGTGTAACACCCATTAAGTCTTTAGTCCCTTCCTTCCTGCCATTATAACTGCTCCCAAAATATCTGCAACTTTGGTCAATAACATCCATTGGGCGTTTTCCAACAGTAAGATCTTGCTCAAGCTCTAGTACCTCAGTGATGTACCTATTTTCACCAGGGAGAATGGCCATAGTAAATCGGTTAATAAGATAATCTTCCACTACCATTTTGTTCGTATCAATCACCGTTTTGCACCTCTTACTAAATTATTAGGTAAAATATCCCATAAATAATCTAGCATGTCTTTTTTAAAAATTCTATAAATTTACAAAAACTCCATAAAAAAATGACTTCTTTTACATATTTGTAAAGAAGTCATTCATTATTCTGAGCTGCTGAATCCTCAAATGGGCTTCTCAAACGATCTCTATCTTCCATTTCAATTCCAACCAGTGGATTTAAAGCTGTTGGTGATAATTCTGTTTCTTCTTCCTTATACATGACATCACATCCTTTGGAATATCTTTTCCTATTGTAAGATTTTCATACATTCCAAAAATATTCCTGTTAAATTTTTTAAAAATTTTAACAATTTGGTTGATTTTCTCCTAAAAATTCCATACAATATAAAAAAGGCATCAGGGGTGATCTTTCATGAAAAATAAAAAGTCGTCGTACACTGAAATCATGAAGTCCCGTAACACGAAAAACGTTCCATCCGAGCAACCTGTATTAGACATGTATATTCAAATGATTTTGGATGAAGCGTTGTTTAACAGGAAAAAAGAATTGCTAGAAGAACGTATCAATGATGCACTTGACACAAAGAACAAGACAGTATTTATGAAACTATCAAAAGAATACAAAGGATTGCGTAAGCTAGGATAAGGCTGCCATGTGCAGTCTTTATTTCTGTGATTATCCAATGTAATATAAAAGAACGGTCAAGGATGTAGTCCTTGGCCGTTCTCCTTTTATTATGCTTTTGTAAACTGCTCCGCTTCTGTTGATCCCTTCAACGCTGTTGTTGAAGACGTTCCACCAGAAATCGTTTGAGCTACTTCATCAAAATAACCTGTTCCAACCTCTCGCTGATGTCTAGTAGCTGTATATCCATGTACTTCACTAGAAAATTCATTTTGTTGAAGCTCAGAATAAGCAGCCATGCCACGATCACGATAGCCTCGTGCTAACTCAAACATGCTATGATTTAGAGCATGGAAACCAGCAAGTGTAACAAATTGGAATTTATAACCCATTTTAGCAATTTCTTTTTGGAAGTTTGCAATTGTCTCATCATCAAGCTTTTTCTTCCAGTTAAATGAAGGTGAACAGTTGTAAGCTAATAGTTTTCCAGGAAACTTCTCATGAATAGCATCAGCAAATTTTTGTGCCTGCTCTAAATTAGGCTCAGATGTTTCACACCAGATTAAATCTGCATATGGTGCATATGAAAGTCCTCGACTAATTGCCTGATCAATTCCGGAATGAGTACGGAAAAATCCTTCTACTGTGCGCTCACCTGTAATAAACTCATGATCAGCAGGATCAACATCACTTGTAATAAGATCTGCTGCGTCTGCATCTGTTCGAGCAATAATAATCGTTGGTGTTCCCATAACATCAGCTGCTAAGCGAGCTGAAATAAGATTTTTTACAGCAGTCTGAGTTGGTAATAATACCTTTCCACCTAAATGACCACACTTTTTCTCCGAAGATAATTGATCTTCAAAATGAACCCCTGCAGCACCTGATTCAATCATTGATTTCATTAATTCAAAAACATTTAATTGACCGCCAAAGCCAGCCTCAGCATCCGCAACGATCGGTGCAAACCAGTCAATATTCCCTTCTCCTTCAAGATGCTGTATTTGATCAGCACGTTGCATGGCTTGATTGATACGCTTTACAACATGTGGAACACTGTTTGCAGGATATAAGCTTTGATCTGGATACATATTCCCTGAAAGATTCGCATCTGCTGCTACCTGCCAACCACTTAAGTAAATTGCTTTTAAGCCAGCTTTTACTTGCTGTACAGCTTGATTTCCTGTAAGTGCACCAAGTGCATGAATGTAGTCCTCATTGTGAAGGTAATTCCAAAGTTTTTCTGCCCCTCGTCTTGCCAGTGTATGCTCGATATCAATTGAACCCCTTAAACGAATAACCTCTTCCGCGCTGTAAGGACGTGTAATGCCTTCCCAACGTTTATCTAACTCCCAGCTTTCTTGTAATGCTTCTACTCTTGTTTGACCGTTCATTTTTATTCCCCCATTTATAAAAATTTTTTCTTACTTCCCCTTTGTTGTCCTTAATACATTCTGTTTAAAGCTTTTCATAGCTCGGTATCGTTAAGAAATCAATAAACTCATCGCGTTTTACCAGTTCATCGAAAACCAAAACCGCTTCTTCAAAATGCCCTTTCTGAAAAGCTATTTCCCCCACTGATTCTCTTATCTTTTGAACCTCTTCATCTCTTAATAAATCATAAAGCTCGAATGTTAATTTACGACCATCTTCAAGAATTCCACGTGGATGGCGAATCCATTGCCATACTTGAGCTCTTGATATCTCTGCTGTTGCTGCATCTTCCATTAAATTATGAATTGGCGCAGCGCCCCTTCCGCTAAGCCATGAAGCGATATAACGGATCCCAACATCAATATTTGTTCTTACCCCTTCTTCTGTAATGATTCCATCCGGAACCTCTAACAAATCTTCTGCGGTTACGTTTACATCTTCTCGTTTACGGTGAATCTGATTAGGTGTTTTCATATGTTTATCAAAAACATCCTTCGCCACTTGAACAAGTGCAGGATGGGCAACCCATGTACCATCATGGCCGTATGTTGCTTCTCTTTCTTTATCTGCACGAACCTTCTCAAACGCTCGCTCATTGGCTACTGGGTTGTTTTTCACTGGAATTTGTGCCGCCATTCCTCCCATTGCATGGGCATTGCGCTTATGACAAGTTTGGATAGCGAGCAAAGAGTATGATCTCATAAAGTGAACAGTCATTGTTACTTGCGCACGATCTGGTAGAATAACAGACCTACAATTTCTAAGCTTCTTAAGATAACTAAAAATATAATCCCATCTGCCACAATTTAATCCCGCTGAGTGCTCCTTCAGCTCATAAAGAATTTCATCCATTTCAAAGGCTGCCATGATTGTTTCGATTAATACAGTTGCTTTAATGGTTCCGCGTGAAATATTTAATTCATCTTGTGCAAAACAAAATACATCATTCCATAATCTTGCTTCAAGATGACTTTCCATTTTAGGTAAATAAAAATAAGGGCCACTTCCGCGTTCAATTAACTCCTTTGCATTATGAAAACAGAATAACCCAAAATCTACTAAGCTGGCAGACATTCTTTTACCATCAAGCTCTATATGTTTTTCCTCAAGATGCCATCCTCTTGGTCTTACTTTTAAAGTTGCTGTTTCCTCATTCAACTGATAGGTCTTACCGCCTTCATTTTCAAAGGAGATTGTTCGGCGGACAGCATCTTTGAGATTGATTTGGCCGTTCATCACATTTTCCCAGCTTGGTGATGTTGCATCCTCAAAATCGGCCATAAATACTTTTGCACCTGAATTCAAAGCGTTAATGACCATCTTTCGATCAACAGGTCCTGTTATTTCTACTCGTCGATCTTGAAGATCCTGTGGAATTGGAGCTACCGTCCAATCTCCGTTACGAATATGCTCTGTTTCCTCTAAGAAACCTGGCAGTTTACCATTATCAATTTCTCTTTGTCTATCCTCTCTTCGTTGTAACAGCTCTCGTCTTCGATCTCCAAAATTTCGTTCAAGCTTTTCAACAAACCTCAACGCCTCAGGTGTTAATACTTGCTGAAATTCTGGGCTCATGTTTCCAACAATTTTACAACCAGTCATTTGTGTTGCCATTTTTAAAAAAACACCCCTCTTTAAATTGTTATAATACAGTTCGTCGTAACTAAAACTAATATATAACAGATTAAATAAAAATGGAACAATTTTCTTGAAAAAAATTTAAAAAAGTTTTTGACAAATCTTGGAATCTTATTCAAACACTTGATATAACTACGAAAAAGGGATTTGATGTTTTCTACACCAAATCCCTTTTTAAATATGTTTTATTAAGAGTTATTACTCTCGAATTTTTATAACCATAGTGCAATGGAGCGGAAGACACTTGACTCCTGCGGGAGGAGTGGGACAGCTGAGACCCCGCAGGCTGCAAGCCGAGGAGCTCAGCGGGGGGGGGGGGGGGGGGGGGGCGCGGGGGGGGGGGGGGGGGGGGGGGGGGGGGGGGGGGGGGGGGGGGGGGGGGGGGGGGGGGGGGGGGGGGGGGGGGG
>NZ_JBLUOI010000138.1:0-6990 GCF_048059995.1 Metabacillus sp. YM-086
GAAGAAAATTGCTCTGCAATTACTTGACGAATGTGCGCACATACTTCGTTTGCATCTTCAGCAGAAGAAGATTTTCCTGTTCCGATTGCCCAGATTGGCTCATACGCAACAACAGTTTGTTTGACTTGATCTTCTGATAAACCTTGTAAAGCTTTCTTTACTTGGTCTCCTACTAGATCATTTGTTTTTCCTGCTTCACGCTCTTCTAATGTTTCACCACAGCAAACGATTGGCGTTAAACCATGCTTAAATGCAGCTAAAGTCTTTTTGTTAACTGTTTCATCCGTTTCAGCGAACATTTCTCTTCGCTCAGAGTGTCCTAGAATGACATAGCTAACACCTAGATCTTTAAGGGCAACTGGGCTAATTTCGCCAGTGAAAGCTCCATTTTCTTCAAAGTGCATATTTTGTGCACCTACTTTTAGGTCACTGCCTTCAGTTGAAGCTACAAGACTTTCTAAAAATAGAGCTGGAGCACAAACTACTGAGTCAACGTTTTCAGCAGAAGGTACTAGACTTTTTACTTCCTCTACGAAGCTTTTTGCTTCTGAAGAAACTTTGTTCATTTTCCAGTTACCTGCGATAATTGGTTTTCTCATTCTTTACACCGTCCTCTTTGAGTGCAATTTTTCAGCAAAATAGATGTCGCGACAAATCTACATTGCGAAGCATGCATTCGATTTTTATTTATCGTTTAATGCTACAACACCTGGAAGCTCTTTACCTTCCATGAATTCTAGAGAAGCTCCACCACCAGTAGAAATGTGGCTCATTTTATCAGCCAAATTGAACTTTTCTACAGCAGCAGCTGAATCTCCTCCTCCAATTACGGAATATGTATCATTTGCCTCAGCTAAAGCTTCTGCAACTGCTTTTGTACCACCAGCAAATGCTTCTAATTCGAATACACCCATTGGTCCATTCCAGATAACAAGCTTAGAGTTTTTAATAACGTCAGCGTAGATTTCACGAGTTTTCGGACCTGCATCAAGACCTTCCCAATCACTTGGAATGCTGTCGATTGAAACGATTTGAGTATTTGCATCGTTTGAGAAATCATCTGCTACTACGACATCAACAGGCATGTAGAAGTTAACACCTTTTTCTTTCGCTTGATCAAGGTAAGACTTCGCTAAGTCAATTTTGTCTTCTTCTAGTAATGATTTACCTACATCATGGCCTAAAGCTTTAATGAATGTGTAAGCAAGTCCACCACCGATGATTAAGTTGTCAACTTTATTAAGCAAGTTATCAATTACACCAATTTTATCTTTAACCTTTGCTCCACCAATGATTGCAGTGAATGGACGCTCTGGATTTGATAAAGCTTTACCAAGAACTTCAAGCTCTTTTTCCATTAAGAAACCTGCTACTGCTGGAATGTGTTTTGCAATTCCTTCAGTTGAAGCATGTGCACGGTGTGCAGCTCCAAATGCATCATTTACATAAACATCAGCAAGTTCAGCAAAAGCTTTCGCTAATTCTGGATCGTTTTTCTCTTCACCAGGGTAGAAACGCACGTTTTCTAGTAAAAGAAGTCCGCCTTCTTCTAATTTCGCGATTTCAGCTTTTACAGACTCACCATAAGCTTCATCTGTTTTCACAACATTTTTACCAGAAAGCTCTTGTAGTTTTGCAGCTACTGCATTTAAGCGAAGCTCTTCTACTACTTCACCCTTTGGACGGCCTAAGTGACTTGCTAAAACAACTTTAGCTCCTTGCTCACTTAAATATTGAATTGTTGGTAAAGCCGCACGAATACGAGTTTCGTCTGTTACTTGTCCATCCTTCATCGGTACGTTGAAATCAACGCGACAAAAGACGACTTTTCCTTTTACATCAATGTCTTTAACTGACTTTTTGTTCATGGAAAGTCCTCCTCTAAACTTGTGTTTTGCCTCAAGCCTGTTTCAGAAGCGATTACTTTTTTAAAAATAATCACCCGAAATAACAATATCATATAAAAAGAGGAAAGGGGATACTCCCCTTTCCCCATTTGAGTATAGCTATAAAGTTTCGTCGTTAACTCTTAAGAATTAAAGACCTTTAGAAGCAAGGTAGTCAGCAAGATCAACTACGCGGTTAGAGTAACCACTTTCGTTGTCATACCAAGAGATTACTTTTACCATTTGACCTTCCATTACCATTGTTGATAATGCATCAATAGTAGAAGAGTTAGGGTTACCATTGTAGTCACCAGATACTAATGGCTCTTCGCTGTATCCAAGGATACCTTTTAAATCGCCTTCAGCAGCTTCTTTAAGAGCTGCGTTTACTTCGTCAACTGTTACTTCTTTATCTAATTCAGCAACTAAGTCAACTAAAGAAACGTTTGGAGTTGGAACACGCATAGCTCCACCGTTTAATTTACCTTTTAATTCAGGTAATACTAGAGAAACAGCTTTAGCAGCACCAGTTGAAGTTGGGATGATGTTTTCAGCTGCCGCACGAGCACGACGGTAGTCTTTGTGTGGTAAGTCTAAGATTTGTTGGTCATTTGTGTATGAGTGAACAGTTGTCATCATTCCACGTTTGATACCGAATTTATCGTTTAATACTTTAGCGAATGGCGCTAAGCAGTTAGTAGTACAAGAAGCGTTAGAGATTACATCGTGGCTAGCTGCATCGTATTTGTCTTCGTTAACACCCATAACGATTGTGATATCTTCATCGCTAGCTGGAGCAGAGATGATTACTTTTTTAGCTCCTGCTTCTAAGTGTTTCGCAGCGTCAGCACGTTTTGTGAAGAAACCAGTAGATTCAACAACGATTTCAACACCTTGAGTTCCCCAAGATAGTTTTGCTGGGTCACGCTCAGCAGTTACTTGGATTGTTTTACCGTCAACAACTAGGTTGTTACCGTCAACTGATACTTCAGCGTCTAATTTTCCGTGTACAGAATCATATTTTAAAAGATGAGCTAACATGTTAGCATCTGTTAAGTCGTTAACTGCTACAACGTCAACGTTAGGATTTTTTAAAGCTGCACGGAATACATTACGACCAATACGACCAAAACCATTAATACCGATTTTTACTGCCATGATAAATTTCCTCCTTTAATTTTGTTCAGGTTATGTACCTTGAACACTTACATTAAGTTTGTTTCACCTTAATTAACACTTAAAAAGTACCTAGTGTAGTTGTCTAGCTCCAGCGCCTAGCCCTGATGCACAGGACGTGCAATGGCAGTCATGGCGATTAACGTCGCGTTTTTGACTGCCTCGAGGTCATAAGCCGCAAGTGAATAAAAGACAGAGAACGTCTTCCATTCACTTGCGTCTTATTTGCCCGAGGCTAGCAAGGCGCTTGCGCTTTTCTTAAGAGAAACATATATAATCAGGGATATTTAGTCCCTTATTAACTCATTTGCTGCCCCTTCATCTGTGATAAGGACAGAGTCTAATCCTTGTTTCATATAGGCTTTTATTGCCTTTGCTTTTGATGCACCACCTGCTACCGCAATAACATTAGGTACTTCATCAATATCATCAAGCTGAATTCCCACGGTTTGAACTTTATGGACAATTTCTCCCTCTTGATCGAAATAGTAGCCGAATGCCTCTGCAACAGCATTTCCTTGCTCAATTTTAAGGAAATCTTTCTCCGGAGTTTTCCGGCGCTCCGCCATTGTTTTAGCGTCTCCTATTCCATGGATGACCATACTTGAGGATTTCAAAATCGCTAAAAGCTCTTTTATAGAGGGCTCCTCAATGATTGATTGATATGCTTCTTTACTTAGTTGATCTGGTACATGTAACAGACGGTAATTGCCGCTTGCACGCTCTGCCATTTTTGCACAGATTGTGTTTGCTTGATTTTCCACTGTTTCACCAAGCCCTCCACGTGCTGGGACGAATAACATTTCACGGTTTTTACTATCAGGTGTCATCATTTCTGCTACTGATGCGAGCGTTGTCCCACCAGTAACGGCGACGATATTTTTACCATTTAACCGTTCTTTTATACATGTAACACATGCTCTTCCCATTTCTTTTTTTACCCATGGAGATTGATCACTATCACCCGAAACAACGATGACCCTGTTTAATTGGAACTTCTCCTTTAATGTATTTTCCAAAGAAGATAATCCTAAAACATCTTTCATCATTTCTTCGAGATTAATAAGTAAAGAGGTGCCATCGTTTGTTAACGTCATACCTGATGTATGAATCTCAATCAAATTCTGATCTTTTAAGAATTGAACTTCATTCCTAAGAATTCGTTCACTCAGGCCAAGACTAGTAGAGAGACTTCTGCGTCCAATCGGCTGCATTAATCGTATGTATTGAAGAATTTGATAGCGTTTTTGCATAACCGTTAACAGGTCAGGCAATAATTTTCTTTGTACTTCTATAAGTGAATTCATTTGCTATCCCTTTCTGAGTCGATATGGACCTTTTTCGTCCCGCTATGACTTATTATGTCCCACCCACTCAAAAAAAAATCTCCCTGCTACAATTTTTATTTTAACAGGGTAAATTTGCATATTCAAGAAATGTTTATTGACTTTTTAAAGTAAGCGGTTTCTTATGGAATTCTTATCCAAAATGCCATAAGAAACAACCTCATTGTCTATTTCCACCACTGGAATCATGATTTGGAACTTTTCCAGCAGCACATCATCTTTGTAAATATCCACCACTTCATAGTGAAAATTAAATTCATTTTTTAGTTCATGAATGAGTGTTAACCCTTTTTCACATAATGAACAGTTCTCTTTTGAATAAAACGTGATTTTCTTCATCTTTTGCTGCTCCAATTCGATATTGTTATTAATACTCTTTTCTTATAGCTGATGTAGGAATATTTAGTTGCTCTCTATATTTTGTTACGGTTCTTCTGGAAATACTAATATCATACAAGGTTTTTAACTCATTAGCTATTTTTTGATCTGAAAGAGGCTTTTTCTTATTCTCTGAATCTATTAATTTTTTCAGCTTCATTTTCACTGATGCTGAGGAGATCTCGCCATTATCTTCTGCTAACTTATTCGTAAAAAAGGTTTTCATCATCACTAAGCCATGTGGTGTTTGAATGAACTTATCCTTCACGGTTCGACTAACTGTTGATTCATGAATATTTAAAAGATCAGCAACTTCCTTTAATGTTAAAGGTCTTAAATGACTTTTCCCATGAATAAAAAACTCTTGCTGCTTTTGAATAATCACTTTCATTACATTAATCATCGTTTCTTTTCGCTGCTCGATCGCTCTTTGCAACCATTTTCCTTGTGTTAGTTTTTTAGAATAATAGCTTTGTGCTTCTTCATCCAATGAAAAAGGGCCACTACATTCAATCGGCTTGCTTATGAGCAACTGTGGAATTAATTCATCATTATAAAGAATCCGCCAATCTCCATTTATTAGCTTAATTGTCATATCGGGCTTAACATATGTGCAGTCATCTGACTCATACTTTAAGCCTGGACGCGGTTCTAACTGCCTAACAAGATCATGTATCTCTTGTATTTCACTAATCTTCACATCCAATTTTTTCGATAATTCCTTCCATGACTTTTCAGCAAATGAACGAAAGTGCTCAGAGATGATGGTTTCGGCTAGTTCATTACGAGTAGGAAGACGTCTTAACTGCAATAAAATACATTCTTGTAGTGAACGGGCACCAATACCTGCAGGCTCAAGGCTTTGTAGGAAATATAATTTACTTTCTAGTAGTTCCTCACTAACACCCAAAACACTAGCCAAATCTGTAAGGGAGTCCTTTACATATCCATTTGAGTCAATTGCCTGTATTAACAGTTCAAGACAAGCCCGGTCATTTTTATTCAAAGAAAAATCAATTAGTTGTTGACGTAGATGCTCACGTAAACTTGTTTTCTCTCTTAAAGTATTCTCTATAAAGGATTGTTTTGTAGAAGATGATGGTTTCTGACGAAATGGAGAATGATCATTTTCTCTTACTTCAATAAGTGGATTTTCCATTGTAAGTTCTTGCACATATGAAAGAAGATCATCTGAGGAATATTGCAATAACGAAATGGCTTGCTGCAATTCTTGCGTCATATTCAGTTTTAATGTTTGTTGTTGCACTAACTCTATTCTCATTAAAAATCCCCCTAACACATTCTACACTATGCCTTCTTGAGTAAGCGCTTACAGTTTATTTTACTAATATTCTAGTCTCTATGACAAGTACTTTTATGAAACTGGATAGAAAAACGATTCCTCAAAGCATATTGTTGGTCTTTACATAGTATGTCGGGATCATAAAAACATACGTTGTTTTGTCAGGTTTGGCGCTTCAGATAAAAACTCCAAACCTGACAACTTCTAGCGATCTATAAGTGGAAAAGCGATTATTCTAACGAACTCTTGATATTCTCATAGTAGTGAATACCTTTATTGGATACCTCAGCATTTACCACGTGCCCAAGGTTTGTACGCTGTATTAAACCTTCATCATACATCTCTTCACATATTTGCTCAAAGTCTTCTGAAGATAAGCTACACTCTTCGGCAGTAGGAATATTACCGTTTAAAAGAGAAGATAAAATGGCTGCTTTTCCGTTAATTACATATAGGTCATCGTACATACTCACACCTCCTCGACTACATTATCAGTCAGTGGTGGAAACGATATACATGCTTGTAAAAATTTAAAGTGTATAGTTGGCATACAGTAAGAAGCCTCCTGAAATATCATATTCAGGAGGCTTCTTTCATGTGACGCGCTCGAAGGGATTCGAACCCCCGACAGACGTGGTACCGGAAACCACCGCTCTATCCAACTGAGCTACGAGCGCACATTATTATATCAGTATGGAAAATTATACGGGAACTTCAAAACAATTTCAACTGCCTTTTTCTGTGATTGTTTCCAACTGAATGAAGAAAAATCAATTTTCAAAATACTGTTCTAATTTTATACAATTTAGGTATAATTTAGGGTGTAGTAAAAAAGGAGGAGAAAAAGCATGACTTTTTACACAATTTTATTACTTATCCATCTTGTTGCGGCTGTTGTTGG
>NZ_JBLUOI010000139.1:0-6853 GCF_048059995.1 Metabacillus sp. YM-086
ATGAGTTGGTTGAAAATGAAAAAGAAAGAGCCGAACATGTGATGCTTGTTGATTTGGAGCGCAATGACCTTGGGAGAGTTTGTGAGTATGGCTCTGTTCATGTAAATGAATTTATGGTCATTGAAAAATACTCACATGTGATGCATATAGTTTCAAATGTGAAAGGGACATTAAAAAAAGAAGCAAATTATGCAGATGTTATCAAAGCGACCTTCCCAGGTGGTACAATTACAGGAGCACCTAAAGTAAGAACAATGGAAATTATTGAAGAGCTTGAACCAACCAGAAGAGGAATTTATACAGGTTCAATAGGTTGGATCGGCTTTGATGAAAATATGGAATTAAATATTGTCATTCGTACAATGATCACGAAAGATGGATTTGGGTATGTTCAATCTGGTGCTGGGATTGTTATTGATTCTAATCCAGATTATGAATATAAAGAAGCTTTAAAGAAGGCAAGAGCGTTAGTCCAAGCTATTGAGTTGAGCAAAGAAGAGAAAATATTAGGTTGAGGTGAGTATAGTGATTTTAATGATTGATAATTATGATTCATTTACATTTAACTTAGTACAGTATTTAGGTGAATTAGGGGAAGAATTGGTTGTTAAGAGAAATGACGAGATCACGATCGCAGAAATTGAAGAGTTGAATCCGCAATTTTTAATGATATCCCCTGGACCATGTAGCCCTAATGAAGCTGGTATTAGCATGGAAGCAATTAAATATTTCGCTGGGAAAATTCCTATCTTTGGAGTGTGCCTCGGTCACCAGTCAATTGCACAAGTATTCGGTGGCGATGTAGTACGTGCCGAGCGTTTGATGCATGGGAAAACATCTGAGATGCATCACAACGGCGAGACAATCTTTAAAGAAATGGAGAATCCATTTACTGCTACGCGTTATCATTCATTAATTGTAAAAAATGAAACGTTACCGGATTGCTTAGAAGTAACAGCATGGACGGATGAAAATGAAATTATGGCCCTCCGCCATAAAACATTACCAATTGAAGGGGTGCAATTTCATCCTGAGTCAATTATGACAACATTCGGTAAAGACCTTCTTAGAAACTTTATTACTCAATATAAACCTGTAGAAAAGAGCTAATAGGTGTGTATATATACATTAATTCACAGTTTATAAAAGATTCAGAAGCCACGATTTCTCCATTTGATCATGGCTTTCTTTATGGATTAGGGGTTTTTGAAACCTTTAGAATTTATAAGGGTTTTCCTTTTTTACTACATGATCATTTAGCAAGGCTCAAACATGCAGTTGATGAATTAGGGATCACATATCAAATTGATTATGAAGAAATGTATGAGATGATTCAGGAGCTTTTAAGGATAAACGCTTGTCAAAATGAAGATGTTACAGTTCGGTTAAACATCTCAGCTGGCATTGGAGAAGTTGGGAAACTACTTCAGGATTATGATAAGCCAACCATTATGTGTTTTATTAGAAAAGCTCCATCAGTTAATAGGATCGAAAAGGAAGCGTCGATACTTAAATTAAGAAGAAACACACCTGAAGGAAGGGAACGATTAAAATCCCATCACTACCTAAACAATATTTTAGGAAAGCGTGAACTTCAAGTAACTCCAGATTTGGAAGGTATTTTTCTAACTGAAAAAGGGTACGTGGCAGAAGGGGTTGTTTCTAATATTTTCTGGGTGAAGAAAGGCACTTTGTACACACCATCATTAGAAACAGGAATTTTAAATGGAATCACAAGACAGTTTATCATCAAGTGTTTGGAGAAATTAGAAATACCTTTTTATGAAGGTTTTTACGATAAAGAACATTTGTTTGGATCTACTGAGGTGTTCTTAACAAATTCCTCTCAAGAGATTGTTTCAGTTAAAAAAATAGATGAGCAATATTTCCAAGGGAATGAAGGGGAGTACAGTAAGAAGTTAACTGACTTGTATAATCACTATAAGACCAAACTATTAAGTATACAAGAGTTATAAAGGATTGAGGAAAATGAAGACTTTAACGAAGCAACAGATTATTGAATGTGGTGACTATGTTCTTAATTATCATGATAAAACCTTAATCATGGGGATCTTAAATATAACACCTGATTCATTTTCTGATGGTGGAAAGTTTAGCAGCATAGACCTTGCGATTGAACGTGCAGAGGAAATGCTACAACATGGTGCAGATATTATTGATATTGGTGGAGAATCAACTAGACCTGGAGCTAGTACTGTCACTCAGGAGGAAGAGTTAGATCGTGTTATTCCTGTTATAAAAAATCTTTCACGAGTCATTAAAGCTCCAATATCAATTGATACTTATAAAGCGGAAGTAGCTAAACAAGCAATAGAAGCAGGAGCATCGATCATTAATGATGTTTGGGGAGCGAAGGCAGATCCAAATATGGCAAAGGTTGCTGCAGAATACGATGTACCGATTATTCTTATGCATAACCGAGCAAATAAGAATTATGAACAACTTATACCTGATATGATTGTAGACCTAATGGAGTCTGTGGCGATTGCAAAAGAAGCGGGAGTTAAGGATGAGAAAATCATTCTTGACCCAGGGGTCGGTTTTGCGAAAACAATGGATGATAACCTTGAAGTGATGAGAAATCTCGATGCTTTCGTCCAACTAGGATATCCTGTGTTGTTAGGTACCTCAAGAAAATCGTTTATAGGACATATTCTGGATGTTCCTCCAACAGAACGTATGGAGGGAACTGGTGCAACTGTTTGTTTAGGAATCCAAAAGGGATGTCATATTGTGAGAATACATGATGTGTTAGAGATGTCCAGAATGGCTAAAATGATGGACGTTATGCTTGGGAAGGGAGGAGTAAACAATCGATAAAATATATGTAAACGGGATGGACTTTTACGGATACCACGGTGTATTTCAAGAGGAAAATAAGCTGGGTCAACGGTTTAGAGTAGACCTAGCTGTTGAGTTAGACTTAAAAAAGGCTGGGGAAACAGATGAATTAGAGTATAGTGTGAACTATGCATCTTTATATAAATGCTGCAAGGAAATAGTTGAAGGTAAGCCTTATAAGCTTGTAGAATCTGTGGCAGAACAAATCGCAAAAAAATTACTAACAGAATTTCCGCTTATTCTTTTTTGTGAAGTGAAAGTGATTAAGCCAGACCCTCCAATTCCTGGACATTATAAGGAAGTTGCTGTTGAAATTAAAAGGGGAAGAACATGAAAAATGATGTTTATATAGCACTTGGTTCGAATATGGGGAATCGGGAAAGATATCTTCTCGATGCTATAAAGAAAATCAATCAACATCCTTCTATAAGTGTGGTAGATATTTCCTCGATCTATGAAACAGATCCGATTGGCTTCACAGATCAAGACCAATTTTTAAATATGGTTATTCGTGCTAACACTGATTTAACAGCATATCAGCTTCTTCTTTCTCTCCAAGAAATTGAAAAACTACTTGACCGAAAAAGGGAAGTAAAGTGGGGGCCACGAACTTTAGACCTTGACATTTTGTTGTATAATCATGAAAATATTGAAGCAGAACAATTAATTGTTCCTCATCCTAGAATGCATGAACGAGCATTTGTTCTTATCCCTTTGTATGAATTAAACAAAGACATAAGCATTCCTACTTTAGATAAACCAATTTCAACTATCATAGATCAATTACAAGATAAAGAAGGAGTACGAATATGGAAGCAGAAAAATGGGGTAGACGTATTCGCGCTTATAGAAAATTAAAAGGATACACCCAAGAGAGTTTTGCCAAGGATCTTGGTGTTTCTGTTTCTGTATTAGGCGAAATAGAAAGAGGAAATCGCGAACCCAGCAAAGAGTTTATAGAGGATGTAGCAAAATCCCTTAATGTAACAGTAGAGGAATTAACCCCAAACTAAACTACAAGCAAAAGGAGGTATGCAGAATGTTTAAGATTGGCGATATCGAATTAAAGAACAGAGTCGTTTTAGCCCCAATGGCAGGAGTATGTAATGCAGCTTTTAGATTAACAGTTAAAGAGTTTGGCGCTGGATTAGTATGCGCTGAAATGGTAAGTGATAAAGCTATCCTTTTAAAAAATGCAAGAACAATGGGAATGCTATATATTGATGAACGTGAAAAGCCACTAAGCTTACAAATATTCGGTGGTGAAAAGGATACACTTGTTGAAGCGGCTAAATTTGTTGATAAAAATACAACAGCTGATATTATTGATATAAACATGGGATGTCCAGTTCCGAAAATCACAAAATGTGATGCAGGGGCAAAATGGCTTTTAGATCCAAACAAAATTTATGACATGGTATCGGCAGTTGTAGAAGCGGTAGATAAGCCAGTTACAGTTAAAATGCGCATGGGCTGGGATGATGATCATATTTATGCCGTTCAAAATGCCCAAGCGATAGAGCGCGCAGGTGGTAAAGCAGTGGCTCTTCATGGTCGTACCAGAGTACAAATGTATGAAGGTACAGCAAATTGGGATATCATTAAAGAAGTAAAAGAATCTGTTAACATTCCTGTAATAGGAAATGGTGATGTTACAACACCTCAAGATGCTAAGCGCATGTTAGATGAAACAGGTGTTGATGGTGTTATGATCGGTCGTGCAGCACTAGGGAATCCATGGATGATTTATCGTACGGTTAAATTTTTAGAAACTGGCGTATTGATGGATGAACCTGGTGTGCGTGAGAAGATGGAAGTGTGCAAGCTTCATCTAGATCGCCTAATATCGTTAAAAAATGAAAATGTAGCAGTTCGAGAAATGAGAAAGCATGCTGCCTGGTACCTAAAGGGTATTAGAGGTAATGCAAAGGTCCGTAATGACATCAATTTAATGAACACTAGAGATGAATTTGTTAATCTATTAGGTGAGTTTGTTTTAGAGATGGAAGCAAAAGAAGATAGTGCTAGCCAAGCAGGTTAAATATTCAGTTTAGTAGTATCTATTGTTTTGCTGTTTTTACTGCCAGTATTCCTGGCAGTTTTCTGCTTTTCAATTTGTATAGATAGGAGTGTTAGTATGAGTCAGGAAGAAATGAATCAAGAAGAATTGAGTGACCAACTCAAAGTTAGACGTGAGAAATTACATAATTTAAGAGAAAAAGGGTTAGATCCATTCGGTAAGCGATTTGAAAGAACACATCAAACGGAAGATATCATTGCTAACTACGAAGGATTAGAAAAAGAAGAACTAGATGAAAAAGAAGTAACAGTTACAATAGCGGGAAGAATTATGACGAAGCGTGGTAAAGGTAAAGCAGGCTTTGCTCATATCCAAGACTTATCAGGTCAAATTCAAATCTATGTTCGAAAAGATGCAGTTGGTGACGAAGCATATGAGATTTTCAACACGGCTGATCTTGGAGATATTATTGGAATAACGGGTGTAGTATTTAAAACTAAGGTTGGCGAGCTATCGATTAAAGTGAAATCGTTCGAATTGCTGACAAAAGCATTACGTCCACTACCGGATAAATTCCATGGTTTAAAAGATATTGAACAACGTTACCGTCAAAGATATGTAGATTTAATCATGAGTCCTGAAAGCAAGAAAACATTTATTACACGTAGTAAAATTATTCAAGCAATGCGACGTTATTTAGATGACCAAGGATATTTAGAGGTTGAAACGCCAACTATGCACTCTATCCCAGGTGGTGCCTCTGCACGCCCGTTTATTACACACCATAACGCATTAGATATGCCGTTATACATGCGTATCGCTATCGAATTGCATCTAAAGCGTTTAATCGTAGGTGGATTAGAAAAAGTGTATGAAATCGGTCGTGTGTTCAGGAATGAGGGAATATCTACTCGTCATAACCCTGAATTTACAATGATTGAACTTTACGAGGCTTATGCTGATTATCAAGATATCATGACATTAACTGAGAATGTCATAGCTCATTGTGCAAAAGAAGTCTTAGGAACAACAACTGTACAATATGGAGAGTATGAAGTAAATCTCGAACCAAAATGGACAAGACTTCATATGGTAGATGCCATTAAAGAACATACGGGTGCTGACTTCTGGAAGGAAATGACGATTGAAGAAGCTAGAAGTCTTGCAAAAGAACATAATGTAGAGATTGCTGAACATATGCAATATGGTCACATTGTAAATGAATTCTTTGAACAGAAAGTAGAGGAGAAACTAATTCAACCTACTTTCATTTACGGTCACCCGGTTGAAATCTCTCCTTTAGCTAAGAAAAACGATGATGATGATCGTTTCACTGACCGTTTTGAGTTGTTTATCGTTGCTCGTGAACATGCAAATGCCTTCACAGAGCTGAATGATCCAATTGACCAAAAGGAAAGATTTGAAGCACAACTTAAAGAGCGTGAGCAAGGTAATGATGAGGCTCATATGATGGATGAAGACTTTATTGAAGCTCTAGAATATGGAATGCCTCCAACTGGTGGATTAGGAATTGGAATTGATCGTTTAGTAATGCTTTTAACGAACTCTCCTTCTATTCGTGATGTATTGCTATTCCCGCAAATGAGACATCGTTAAGAAAGAACCCCTGCAAAAAACGCAGGGGTTTAATTTTTTCAAAAAAGTACTTGCGTAAGTTTGTTTACGATGGTATATTAGAATACGTTGCTGCGAAACAGGCAGATAACACATAAATAACAAATAAAAAAACTGTTGACTTTAAGTTTTGAAGTTTGTTATAATATAAAAGTTGTTGTTAAACAATGATCTTTGAAAACTAAACAAAACCAAGCGTGCCAACGTTAATTTTTATTAACAAAAAAACGTACTATATAGTACAAATTTTATGAGCTACATCAACTCTTTATTGGAGAGTTTGATCCTGGCTCAGGACGAACGCTGGCGGCGTGCCTAATACATGCAAGTCGAGCG
>NZ_JBLUOI010000140.1:0-6805 GCF_048059995.1 Metabacillus sp. YM-086
GCAATTTTTACTAGGAGCAATTGGAGCAACAGCTATCACCATTTACTTTCCAAACTTGCCTGGAATCGTTTATATCCCACTTATGGTCATCGTCGGAATAGTAGCTGGTGCTGTATGGGGATTACTTACCGCCTTACCTCGTACCTATTTTCAAGTAAATGAACTGATTACTTCCTTGATGTTGAACTATATCGCTCTCTTGCTGTTAGATTATTTTGTTTTTGGACCATGGAGAGATCCTGAAGGCTTTAATTTTCCTGGAACTCCAATGTTTTTACCTTCACAATTACTTGCCACAATAGGTGATACTCGACTTCATATTGGAGTATTGTTTGCAATAATCGCGGTTGTTTTATTTGCATTTCTCATTTTAAAAACCCGTTGGGGCTATGAATTAAGAGTATTAGGTGCTAATCCATCAGCGGCTAAATACGCCGGTATCAAAATTAATAAACACATTCTCCTAGTTATGATGATTAGCGGAGGGATGGCAGGGTTAGCTGGAATGATTGAGGTATCTGGTGTTGCAGGAAGGCTCATGTATGGTATTTCACCAGGTTATGGATACACAGCTATTATCGTTGCATGGCTTGCCAGATTAAACCCATGGGCAATGATTGTTTCGTCGATTTTTATTGGTGGGTTAATAGTCGGTGGTTATAGTGTTCAAACCATTGGCCTACCATCTTCTATGTCTCTAATGCTTCAAGGTGCCATTTTATTTTGCTTAATTGGTGGAGAAATGCTTAGCAAATTTCGTGTGAAAAAGTAAGAAACAAGATAACCGTGATTTTCGTTTATTAAAAAAATAAGGAAGGGA
Organism: Metabacillus sp. YM-086; assembly: GCF_048059995.1. Taxonomy (NCBI): domain Bacteria; kingdom Bacillati; phylum Bacillota; class Bacilli; order Caryophanales; family Bacillaceae; genus Metabacillus; species Metabacillus sp. YM-086. The sequence continues at coordinate 821 of NZ_JBLUOI010000140.1, forward strand.
GGCACGACAATGGATGTTTTCATTTTGCTCTTAACAGCAGCCATATCATCTGGTACACCATTGCTGTTTGCGGTACTAGGAGGAATTTTAAGTGAAAAAGCAGGCGTCATACATCTTGGTACTGAAGGCATTATGCTAATTGGGGCAGTCATGTCATGTATTGTTTTTATTGAAACCGAAAGCTTGTTCGTAACATTTATTGCCTGCTTATTAGCCTCAGGATTCCTCGGACTTATTCATGCATTTTTAAGTATTAGTTTAGGTGCTAATCAAATTGTGAGTGGGTTAGCGATCACTTTATTCGGTACGGGACTGAGTGCGTATTTAGGTAAATCTGTAGCAGGAATTGCGTTACCGGTATCCGTTCCGAAGGTGGAGCTAAGTTGGCTGGAGTTCATCCCTGTGATCGGTAAGGTGTTTTCAAACCTCGATCTTTTCATTTGGATGAGTATCGTGTTAACGATTGTTCTTTATTTATATATGTACAAAACTTCATGGGGCCTTCATTTAAAAGCGGTTGGTGATAGTCCTTCAACTACAGATGTGATGGGGATTTCAGTAACAGGTTTTCGTTATTTTCACGTCATTTTCGGCTCGATGCTTATGGGACTATCAGGATTTTATCTCATCATGGCCTATTCACCGAACTGGATAGAAGGAATGACAGCTGGAAGAGGATGGATTGCGATTGCTTTAATTATCTTTGCTCGCTGGAATCCTATCTACGCATTATTTTGCGCCTATTTTTTCGGTGGCCTTGATGCACTTGGTTTTCGTATGCAACTATTTGAAATACCGGTTCCATCTTATTTTCTGAAAATGATTCCCTATTTTGCAACGATTGTAGTCTTAATGTTTGTTGGCTGGAAAAACAGAAACAAACCTCCGATTGAACCAAAGTCATTAGGAGTTCCGTATTTCCGCGAGCAACGATTTTAATGATCAGATCACTTAAGGAGGTGGTGTATCCGGTAATTGAATAGATTTTTTTAAAATAAGGGGGATATTGAGTTGAAGAAAAAAATAATGGGCTTATTTGTATTGATCATGATGTTCATGGTTATTGTTGCTTGTTCTCAGGAGTCTTCACAGCCTGCTGAACCTGAGACAACAGAAGAAGAAACAGAAGCAACAAAAACAGAATCAGAAACAGAGGAATTACCAAAAGTAGCATTTGTTTATATTGGTGTACCTGGTGATGGAGGTTGGACGTTCGAGCATGATAAAGGAAGACAAATGGTTGATGAAACATTTGGTATTACCTCGACAACAGTAGAAAATGTTCCGGAGGGTCCTGATGCTGAACGTGTTATTGAAGAACTTGCTCAAGATCATGACATTATTTTTACAACAAGCTTTGGATATATGGATCCAACTGTGAATGTAGCTAAAAAATATCCTGATGTTGTGTTTATGCATGCAACTGGTTATAAAACCGCTGAAAACCTGGGTACATACCAAGGGAAAGGGTATCAGCCCGGATATTTAGCTGGGATTGCGGCTGGAAAGTTAACAGAAAACAATAAAATTGGTTATGTTGGTGCCTTCCCAATACCAGAGGTGATTTACACAATTAATGCTTTCACATTAGGTGCACAAAGTGTAAATCCAGATATTGAAGTTTCAGTTGTTTGGAGTAATACGTGGTTTGATCCTGCAACCGAAAGACAGGCAGCTATTACATTATTAGATGAAGGTGTTGACGTTCTAGCAAACTATCAAGATTCACCAGCGGGTATCCAAGCTGCTGCTGAACGAGGCGTTTGGGGAATGGGGAATGACTCTGACATGAACAAATACGCTCCTGAGACTTATGTAACGAATCCAACTCTTAACTGGGGACCTTATTATGTTGATGTTGTGCAAAGTGTAATAGATGGGACATGGGAAACGAATTCCTATTATGGAGGTTTAAAAGAAGGGATGGTTGACTTAGCTCCATTCGGTAAAAATGTACCACAGGATGTTCAGGATGCTGTTAATACGAAAAAACAAGAAATCATTGATGGAACTTTCGAGGTATTTAGTGGTCCTATTTATGATCAGTCAGGAGAAATTAAGCTCGATGAGGGAGAAACAATTCCTCTTGAAGAAATTCTTAGCATGAACTGGTTTGTTAAAGGTGTAAAAGGAACAATTCCAGAATAATCGGAAAGGATGACATGTCATGCAAGTGAAAGATCCTGTTTTGTTTCATCAATGGCATCCGGTCCTATTATCGAAAGAGTTAGCTGATCTTCCAAAGGCTGCTGAAGTTCTTGGTGAAAAGATTGTCATATTTCGTACGTCTCAAGGTGTGCATGCTTTTAAAGATTTATGTATTCACCGCGGAGTACCACTGTCATTAGGTAAGGTTGTGAATGATGCAATTGTTTGTCCATATCATGGATGGACCTATAATACGTGTGGAACATGCACAAAAATCCCAGCAATGCCAATAGGAAAGGCGATACCAAGAAAGGCAAAAGCCATTACTTATCATTGTGTTGAAGAAGCCGGGTTAGTATGGGTCTGCCTGGGTCAACCAGAACATCACCCCGCTATTGGTGAAGAAAATGTGGGCAATGAATTGGTTCGTGTTGAAATGGGGCCTTATGAAATCAATGCAGCAGGGCCACGGGTTGTTGAAAATTTCCTAGACGTTTCACATCTTATGTTCGTTCATGAAGGACTTCTTGGAGACAGTCAGTTTCCTGAAATTGGTGATTATGAGGTGCATGAGCAAGATGGAGTTCTAGTTTCTGATGAAATCGACATTTATCAACCAGATCCAGATGGAAGAGGGCATGGCGTCCATGCAAAATACACGTATAAAGTCTTTCATCCACTTTGTGCAGGGTTTACAAAAAGAATTGATCATTCTGAAGAGTTTTTTGATCTTTATCTTATCGTTTCACCAGTAAATGAAGAAAAAAGTAAAGCGTTTATGATTATGGAACGCAATTATGCGCTCGATGAAGATGAAAAGGTATTTGTGGATTTTCAAGACCTTTTAATTGAACAAGACAAAATTATTGTAGAAAATCAAAAACCAGAGTTACTTCCACTAGATCTTCAAGCAGAGCTACATTTAAAGAGCGATAGAGTTAGTATTGCCTACAGAAAAATGTTAAAAGAAGTAGGATTATCATTTGGAACTGCATAAAAATAAATGTAGGAAGGCTGTGAAAGCCTTTCTTTTTTCATATATCGAATCCTCTTACTCTATTATTTTTTGTTTCTTCTAAAAAATATAGTACTCAAAGAACAAACACATGCATAGGATAATTTTAGATACTAGACATTAGATGAAAAGAAAGAGTTGTTATTATGGCATTAATTAAAAATCGATTAATTGGACGAAATGCAATTATGCTGTTGTTATCCGAAAATCCTAACGAACAGCTTCAATTCCTTCAACAAAACAAATGGAGGGGCTGTTTGGGGAAAGTGGGTTCGATGGAGGCGAATAAAGTCGTTGCATCTATTGAAACAGCAGCAAAGAAAAATGGCATCATTCAGTCTGATGTTTATCGTGAATCACATGCATTATATCATGCGATTATGGAAGCCTTACATGGTGTAACCCGAGGTCAAGTACAGTTAGGTTCAGTGTTACGAACCGTTGGACTTTCTTTCGCGGTTTTACGTGGCAATCCATATGATCATGAGCAAGAAGGAGATTGGATTGCTGTAGCACTGTATGGAACAATTGGTGCTCCAGTAAAAGGCTCTGAGCATGAAACGATTGGCCTTGGTATTAATCATATATAAAGTGCCCATAGTTAATAGATAAGCAGGGGGCTATATCATGAAATCTTTGATTTCATCGATATAGCCCCCTTTTTTATTGACCCTTTAATCAGCTAAAGGGCATGAGGGGAGTAGTAAAAATGATCTTGCTAGATGGAGAAAGCTTAAGCTTTTCTACTTTACTAAAAATCCTATTTAAAGGAGAAAAAGTTGGATTCTCGGATGAAAGCTTAAAACGTGTGGTGGCAAGCAGAAAAGCGGTTGAAAAAATCGTTTCCGAGGAAAAAGTTGTTTATGGTATTACTACAGGCTTCGGGAAATTTAGTGATGTGTTCATTGAAAAAGAAGACGTTGAGCTCCTTCAACTCAATTTAATTCGTTCACATGCATGCGGAATTGGTGATCCGTTTCCAGAGGTTGTTTCACGAGCAATGCTTGTTTTACGTGCCAATGCCTTACTCAAAGGTTTTTCGGGTGTACGTCCTATTATCATTGAAAGATTAATTGATTTGGTAAATGCCGAAATTCATCCTATTATTCCACAACAAGGCTCTTTGGGCGCAAGTGGTGATCTAGCTCCACTTTCACATCTTGCTCTCGTGTTAATAGGAGAAGGTGATGTGCTGTATAAAGGTCAAAAAACAACAGCAATTCAAGCACTAGAGCAAGAATCGCTTTCCCCAATAACCCTTACAGCAAAGGAGGGGCTAGCCCTTATTAATGGCACTCAAGCGATGACCGCAATGGGCGTAGTTGCCTATCTAGAGGCAGAAAAGTTAGCCTATCAAGCTGACTTAATCTCGGCTGTAACCATAGAGGGTTTAAGGGGAATTCTGGATGCTTTTGATGAGGATATTCATCTTGCTCGTGGATATAAAGAGCAAATTGACGTAGCGAACCGAATTAGATCCTATTTATCTGATAGTCTACTAACGACGAGACAAGGAGACATTCGCGTACAAGATGCCTATTCAATTAGGTGCATTCCGCAAGTTCATGGGGCTACATGGCAAGCGTTAAATTATGTGAAAGAAAAACTTGAAATTGAAATGAATGCAGCAACAGATAATCCGTTACTTTTTCTTGGTGATGAAAAGGTATTGTCTGGTGGAAACTTTCATGGCCAGCCGATTGCCTTTGCTATGGACTTTTTAAAGATTGCCATTGCAGAATTAGCCAATATCTCTGAACGACGAATTGAAAGATTAGTAAATCCTCAACTAAATGATTTACCAGCCTTTTTAAGTCCAGAGCCTGGTCTACAATCAGGTGCGATGATTATGCAATATGCCGCTGCCTCACTAGTCTCGGAAAACAAAACATTAGCACATCCGGCTAGTGTTGATAGTATTCCTTCATCAGCTAATCAAGAAGATCACGTTAGTATGGGAACAATCGCGTCACGACACGCTTATCAAATTATTACAAATACTCGGCGAGTGCTAGCGGTAGAAGCAATTTGCAGTATTCAAGCGGCTGAATTTCGTGGTGTTCAAAAGATGTCAACCGTTACAAGGAAATTTTATGAAGAAGCAAGACAGGTTGTTCCATCCATCGTAAATGATCGAGTTTTTTCGATCGATATAGAAGCAATGCAACATTGGTTAAAGCTCGGAGCAACATCAATACCAACTAGCCTGGAGGGAACAAAATGAATTCAAACTATGTGGAGAAAATAAAAAGATATAGAGGTACAAAACTCAATACAAAAGGATGGCAACAAGAGGCTGCTCTGCGGATGTTAATGAATAATTTAGATCAAGATGTTGCCGAAAATCCTGAGGAGCTTGTTGTATATGGCGGAATTGGGAAAGCTGCACGAAATTGGGAAAGTTTCGATACAATCGTCACATCTCTAAAATCATTAGAAAATGATGAAACACTGCTCATTCAATCTGGTAAGCCTGTTGTTATTTTTAAAACACATGAAAATGCGCCGCGTGTATTGATGGCCAATTCCAATCTTGTTCCGGCTTATGCAAACTGGGATACGTTTCATGAACTCGACCAACAAGGACTTATGATGTACGGTCAAATGACGGCGGGCAGCTGGATTTATATTGGTTCCCAAGGTATCGTTCAAGGCACATATGAAACATTTGCTGAATTAGCAAAACAACATTTTCACTCTTCTCTTAAAGGGACGATTACGTTAACCTCTGGACTTGGAGGAATGGGTGGGGCACAACCTCTTGCTGTTACGATGAATGGCGGGGTTTGTCTTGCAATCGAAGTAGATGAAAGAAAAATTGA
>NZ_JBLUOI010000141.1:0-6670 GCF_048059995.1 Metabacillus sp. YM-086
GTTTCCCATAATAAATAATATCTTCCAATTCATATAGTACATTAATAACATTTGGAATGTAGTTATATGCTTCTTCATCTCCAAGATTAGGTAGCTAGAAAAGGTTAATTCACATTAATGTTTGCTAAATTGAATAATATAAGTTCTTACCTATAAAATAGGTAATTATAAAGTGAACTAGTCCAATAGTAAATAACAATATTATAAATATAGGACCTAATATAAATAGAGGTAAAACGCTATATTGAATGCCAAAAAAGACTATTAAAAAGAGCATAATAATACCTAGGTATATAGTAGTTTTAATATTTCTTACGAGAAGTAATATAGACATTATTGAACTAAATAATAAAACTCCACCAGTTAGAAAAAGGACGCTCTTAATCATATCTAACAGAGGAAAATATTCTAGGTCACGTATTGGAAAATTAACTAAACAAATCGTTAAAGACAAAAATACTGACAAAAGTAGCCAACTCCAAAAAAAGTACTTTCTCACACGGCACCTCTAACTCATAAATGATCTTTAATAAAATATATAGAATAACCAATGTAAATGTACATGGAAATATCTTGTATTTATTAAATTCATCAAACTACTTTTCAAATGCAATTTTATAACCCTTTTATACTTTAATAATCTTCTCCAATCTGGCCTTTAAATAAAACAAGAGCGCAATTCATTACTGCAGAATTGCGCTTTTATTGTTGAATAAGTTTGTTTAAATACCTCTGTAACAATAGTTAATAACAGCTATACAAATTTATACATAAGTATGTCATCTGCATATTCATTTTCACTTACCTTAATTTCTTTGGTTTTCCGTCCTTCTTCTACAAACCCCATGCTTTTATACAAAGATATAGCTCTATTATTAGTCGAAAGAACTCCTAAACTCACCTTTTCTATTAAAGGATTATTTTCAGCCCATGCCAAAAGTTCACTAATAAGCATTTTACCAATACCTAACCCCCTATAATCACTGTATATCATCGTTTCAAATGAGCCAGTATGAGCTAATCTTTTGCGATTCGGTGATTCGAAAGCTATAAAGCCGATAACTTTTTCATCTTTTTCAGCTATAATTAAAGTTTCCCTGTTATTATCTAAAATCTTCTGTTTCCAAATTCTTTGTTTTTCTAATGTTTTATTACACTCACCTATTTCTGAAATTAGATATTTATTTTCTGTTATAACATCTCTTTGAATATCTAAAATTGATATTGCATCGTCTATTTGACCCGTACGTATAGAAACTTCGCTACCTCTCTCAGTTATCGCCAATTCTCCAACCTCCTAAGTTTTTTGAAAAATACGGATCTTATATTTTTATTAAACTAAATTTACTTCATCATTTTATCGTATAAGGTGCAGTTAAAGGCAAAAAATACACACTTAAATCTAATCCAATTAAATCAATGTTAACGAATTTTTTTAGTCATTGTCATGTATTTTCCTAAACTCAAAATAAGAGGGTAAGTTCTTACTATCATTAAAATAAAAGTTGGTATATAGTTTATTGTTAACTCAATACCTTGTTAAATTACCTTAAAGATCTTTCGTACAAAGTTTGACAGTTAAGAAATCGGGTTTTATTTCTCATTTTTTAGCTTCCGAACCTCTTCTTCAAGATTTTCAACTTTTTGTTGGAGTTCCTTCTTTGGTTCTGTAATTCTTCGACCAAATATAGCCAAAATACCAATGATAGCCACAATTCCACCAGCAAAAGCCATAATAAATAAAAATGTAATATCAAACATTAAAACCACCCCGAATTTAAACGTTAATATTCTACATACGAAGTATTTTAAAAAATGTTCCATTTCGTTTGCTGAAAAAAGTCATTATCGAAAATCATTAATACCTCATAGAATAGGCTACTTCATATAACCAATACACTTACATATTATTACAGAATGTTTTTTCGTTAATATTTATAATTTTGGAGAAATTAATGCTATATCTAATAGAAGGAGAGAAAATATGATTAAAAAATTTTTAATTTCAATATGTACTTTACTACTTTTATTGATTGTGACTACATCCCTAGAGACAAATGCCCTTACCTTTGATGAATTACCAGTTAAACAATCTTCAAAACAGTGGTCAGTTCAGATAGGTAAAGCTGAAAAAGGAAAAGATCTAGCAAAACCTGTAAAAGGAAAATTTCATACTTACTCTATAGATGTTAGTAACATAGGTAAGGATGTATATTCTGTAGAAATTAATATGTTTAGAAATGAACCTAACTCTAAGACAAAGTACTCGCTTTTTGGTTGTCCTGATGGACAAGATTGTAATGAAAACCACTATGAAATGGCCAAATCTTTAGCAAAACAATTGAACGACGGAAACTCTTATCATGGTGCTAATTTCCTTATGGCTGAAATAGCAACTGAATTAGAAGTTGAAATCGTTTGGACAGAGGATAATAATGGCAGACCCTTAAAAGAATCTTTTATATTTGCTGCTGAATAACTAATTTACTTATCATTGTACATCGTGCCAATAGCACGATGTTTTTATTAGTCATATAGCAAATATGTGCTTTTTAACTAGCTCTCAACTGAAATAAATAACCTTATCTATATTTAAAAATAAGCACCTTTCCTTGTTGTTTCAAGAAAGGTGCTCCGATAGTAATTTAACATATTAGTCTATTTGTCCAGTAGGGTAATCAATTGAGTTAGCTATTTGAACTAAATTTTCAGCAGTAACTTTGTCTGAAGCCCTCTTATCAATACTAAGCATATATTGCCAATTGTCCTTATCAAAAACTAATACATTAAATCCAGATATAGTCATATATGTGGCTCGATTTTCATTTTTGAGATCATAAACACCCATAATAAACTTATCTCTAATCGGAATTTTATTCTCAAGAGGTCGCACATTTATTTTATAATGATTTTCAGGTGACCTATCACTAATAAACTCTACTTCAAACGAGTCATTCTTTTCACCCTCTAAATCGTTAAACCTCCCAAAATAGTGAGTGAATTCAATAGGTGGAACTCTAAGTGGCAATTTCAAATTTTGTTTGAAATGCTGTTCAAATTCACTTGTTGCTTCCTCCACTAGCTTATAGCCAATTTCAGGATATATATATTCAAGAGGATGGGGTTCATCATTCGAATTTGCAAATGTGTTATTTACCGAAATTGTTAGGCATAAAACAATTAACAAATAAACACTAACAATCTTATACAACGACATCACCCTATTCATTTTTTAGGAATATCTTTCCCAATTGAGTAGTAAATTAAATATTTTTTTATACAATATTGAATTATATCTCAAAATTGCGTTTTCAACTTAAAAAAGCGCCTGTCCTTATTTAAGAACATCGCTTATTGAAAGATTACTAATAATTATTTGTTTTGTTGTTACTCAATGAGTTTAGTTGATTGAAATATCATTCCCATCTTTATCTTTTACATATATTTTATATGAATCAATTTTAGATATTGAGTCAAGTTCTTTAGAATTTATAATCTTTTCAATTTTAATTTTAATTTCTTTTGCAATAATTTCAGTTTCTGAATTGGTACTGTCTAAAGAAGTTCGTACAGTAAGAGACTTTTGATAATCCGTTTGTATATCTCCTATCCCCTCGAATGCTTTTAACCCCTTTGAAACTTCCTCTGTTATTGTTGTAATTTCGCTTACAACTATTTGACTATCCGTTTTTTCGTTTTCTTTACCTTCAGGAGAAAATACCAGATCCTTTTCTGCTGAAGTTTTAATTAGACTAAAGGAAAAAACTATTATACAGACTAAAACAACTCCTAAACCAACAAATGTAATTTTTTTCAAATAAGACACCTCCTCTTACTAGGTATGTCCACTTGAACTAATTTATGACAGAAAAATGGATTAATCCATTTTCTAAATAGACTTTATTGTTCAACAATCTGGCCTTGATTGCGGAATAAAAAAATCCTGCATATCAATACATGAATTACAATCAAACTTTGTTTTAAATTATCGAACTTTTTTACAAATTATCAGACTTTATTTTAAATCAACAGATGAATTTTTCGGGTTAGAAGGTCCAACTAAAGCTTATATGACCGATTTCAAGAATGGAATTATTATACAACTGATAGAGGATATTAGAAGTGTTATAAAGTAATAATAAGAAGAACCCCTCAAAATTGCATGAGGGGTTCTATATTCCGGCGTAATTAGAAAACAAAACCCAGTTGATTTTCAGTTGGTGCCTTTAATGTTTTCTTTTTCTTATACTTTGTGATATCTACTAATGCAATTATTCCATCATCCTCAAGATCCACACTGGAACCACTCGATTCAGTGATGTTAAATAATGAATCTTCTTCAGTACTATCGGTTACTATATTAGATTCAGATTGATCAATAGGCACAACTTTTGAAACACCGCAGAGTTTTAATGTCTGTTCTGCCAGTTCTTTCATTCTATCAGCTAAGATATGTTCAAAATTCGCTTCTTCAATCATTTCAACATCTTGATATTCAATTGCAGCAAGTTCTTCCCACGCATTGGCAAGATCGGCTTCTGCAAAACATTCAGCAAGATCAGTTGCTAATGATGACTGCTCATCATAACTATATTTAGCAAGTTCCCCTCTATCTAATCTACCTTCTGTCATTAAAGCATGACCTCTAGCACTCATTACCTTCTTAAATTGACTCATCTCTTGTGTACCATTCAGAATAGGAATTAGAACCCTACACTCACGGTGCTGACCAATTCTGTGTGCTCTTTTTGCAGACTGACGGACAACGTTTACTTCATAACTTAATTGATTAAAAATAAGTGTCGGCCAAGCAAGTAAATCTAAACCAACTTCAACCAACTTCATATTGGTTATAATGACTTTTACTCCCTCATCCTCAAACTTTTGAAGGACTTCAGAACGCTTCTCGGTATTGGATTCATTTAAAATTCTACTCGGAATACCATTTTCCTTAAGGATGTCATGAACTCTCTCATTTAGCTGGTATTCGCCTGTATAGTTGTTATAGATAACAACTCCTCTACCTTCAGATAATTCCTTCTTCACATTATCTATCAACCATTCTTCCTTTGCTGTATAACCAGTAAGTTGTGGAGCTGATACAATTGTTTCTTGCCCATCAACACTAACAAATGTATAAAATGCCCCTAAATCGGGTCTAGCAGCGTAATTTAAGGTTGCAGGGTTAAACTTTGACCATGCACCTTTAGCACCTGCTCGTGCCCTTTTAGCACACTCATCATACATTACCTCATGAAACTGTCTATATGCCGCTTCATGTTCTGGTTTCGGAGTAATAAAGATTGGTTTCTCCTTTAGTTCCACCAGTGGTAACCCTAAGTCTTCCAAATCAAGAAAAGCAGTTTTATGCAATAAAAATTCAGCTGTCATATGTGGTGCAATACCTGGCTCTTCTGTCGGTTGCATCGGCTTTCTACGCTGTCTTGTGACCCATCCTTGATGATTCACTTCATCCTGTAAATAAACGATTTGCTTTAACTTTCCATATCGTTCCGCCCATGTCAAATCCCCTGTAGAATCATTCATCCCTTTATCTAATAAGGATTTTGGATTGGTTCTCCAAAGAATTTCTTTGATCGATGTAGATTTTCCATTTACAAGGGTACCTGTAAGCATGAGAGTCTTTTTTGCTGATTTAACCATTTGAGCAAAAGCATCTCCCCTACCACTACCGCTTGCTTTACATTGATGGACCTCATCCACAATGTATAAATCAAAGTATTTTTTCATGCGCTTAAAGATTTTAGAAATGTTAGCTACAGGACGCTTATTCGTTTCTCCACGACTTTTGACTGCGGGGCGATACAGTTTTGTTCCACAAGGTGAAGCACCATCTGGTAGGTAACCTTGTACACCTTCTTGATATGAGCATTTAAAGAATTGTTTAGACCTTCTCCATTTCACTTTCCATGAATTTAGTAGTCCATTCGGTAGTAATGCTTTTTCTTCTCTTGCATCTATTAACTGCTCTATTGTAGGTGCAGATCCGAAAGCTACATCAGACCAATCTAAAGGAAACCATTCTCCTTCTTCTTTTTTATATAATTGGCGTCCACAATCTGGGCAATGCCATCCATAAGAATCAGAAGTATTCTTCACACGTTTCCATATGCCTGCAAAGTATGGTTCACTGTCTCTTTTGGCTTTATCAATACCCACAATGGTAAATTCAAGATCACCTACTGTTGGGCGGTAGCCATTACGAACACGCTCCAAAAGCCTCAATGCATCCTCTGATGACCGGACAATTGATGTTTTCGCATGTGGGACAGTTTTACCAATCTCTTTCTTCTCCCATTTACTAAGTGTTATACCAGGAGCAGAAAGCAAAACAGCAGTCCCTCTTTTAGAGCCTCTTCTTTTCTTCCGTTCGTTTAAGACGTGAGCGACACCTATAGCTTGTATACTCTTTCCGGTCCCCATGTTCGCAGATGTTATAACCGAATTCTCAACATCTAATCCGTTTATTAATCCCTGAATAACATGTGTTTGAGCAGGAAAAGGAACTCTACTCATAGTTGCTATTGCAGGATCTACCTTATCTTTCATGGTATGCAATGGTCTCATAACACTTAATTTTTTATTCATTGCACTAGCGTTATTAACCATATATTCTTTTAACGACCAAGAAGGATCAAATTTACCTTCG
>NZ_JBLUOI010000142.1:0-6102 GCF_048059995.1 Metabacillus sp. YM-086
ATCAACAATTTGACCGTGTGCCTTGTAATCATGTCCTTCATACCATTTTCCTTTTTGATCTGCACTCGTTTTAGGAGCTAAAGCTGTTGATAGAAGCCAACCTTCTTGACTAAATCTAGCTTTTGCTTTTCTTAGAAATTGATTGTATGCCTCACGATCTTGAGGTCTTAAATACTCCATGTCAAAATGGATATCTCTAAATCCATATTTCTTTGCTGTTCTTACGATATTATCTAACAGTTTATTTTGTATATCCATGTTTGTTAAAACAATTCTACCTAATTCATCACTAAATTGATCATTTTCTAAGTTGGTGATAGCCATCATTAATGTGACGCCATTTTGTCGGGCAATCTCCGGAAAGTTATTTAATAATGGTTCTTTTAATGTACCATCTCTCTGAATTTGAAAGCTAAAAGGACCCAAGTATGTTAAATATGGTGCAGCCTCACGAGCTGCTTGCTCAAGGTTAGCAGCTACACTTGTACCTCTAGGCTCAATATAAGCATTGGATTCTACAGATCTTTTTTGTCCTTCAGGTATATATAATCTGAATCCAGGTGAAAGTGGCTGATTCACATTAAGATTATTAATTCTAGCTAACTCTGCAGCTGAAAAACCATATCTTTGGGCTATTGAAAATAAGCTGTCTCCAGGTTGGACCCAATAAAACCTTCCTTTAATCGGGATAACAAGCGCTTGACCGATAACCAGATTATTAGGGTTTGGTAATTCATTTGTTCGAACGATTTCATTTACAGTTGTATTATAGGCCTGTGCAATACCATACAAACTTTGTCCTTGCTGGACAATATGTATTTGCATGTCTATCCTCCTCACAAAAACATTTTAGTACATCATATGTGAAGGAGGCTTGATACATGTCAGCTATTTTTAGACTCAGGTAATAGATGCTTTAAGAGTATGTTTCATCATTCTTAATGCAAAATCATTATCCTCCTCTGTATTAGAGGCAATGCAATCAGAGGGAATAGTAATTCGATATTCTCTCATATATGCATCGTTAGCTGTAAACAAGACACATATATTCCCGGCAATCCCTGTAATGACAAGTTCCTTAATATTTAAGCTATATAAAAGGGTATTCAATGCTGTACCATAAAAAGCAGAATGTTTCGGTTTAATCAAAAAGTAATCATCATCATTAGGATAAAGGCGATGAATGATATTTTCACTTAATGAATTTCGGCACTTTGCTGCAATCTTTTCAAAGTTGGCTTGCCATAGTTTATAATGATCATTGATATAAATAATTGGAGAGCCGTTCTTTTTCATGTTTTCCTTCAGAGAAAGAATGTTATGTGAGATGGTATCAGCTTGTTTAGCTAAGATAGGGCCATTATGAAATTGAAAATCATTGATCATATCTATAATGAGGAGTGCTTGTTCACTTTTTGTTTTCATTGATCGATTCTCCTTTTTAAACAATAGGATGAACAAATTCACCAATTCTATAAGGGGTAACTCAAGTATGAATGATCAACACTTTATGAAAATAGCTTTAGAAGAGGCAAGAAAAGCAAAAGAAATTGGAGAAGTTCCAATTGGGGCAGTGATTGTTTTAAATGATATCGTTGTGGGTGCAGCTCATAATTTGAGGGAAACCGAACAACGATCGATTGCTCATGCTGAAATCTTAGCAATTGACCAAGCGTGTAAGGCAGTAGATTCTTGGAGATTAGAAGATGCTACACTATATGTTACATTAGAGCCTTGTCCTATGTGTGCTGGTGCCATTGTCCTTTCGAGGATTAAGAGAGTTGTTTACGGTGCTTCTGACCCAAAGGGTGGATGTGCAGGTACTCTAATGAACTTACTTCAGGAGGAGCGGTTTAATCACCAAGTTGAAGTCACAAAGGGAATTGAAGAGCAGGAATGTAGTGAAATGCTCAGTTCTTTTTTTCGTGAGTTAAGAGAGAAGAAAAAGAAAAGAAAAAACACATGACAAAAACTTACAAAGTCTAACCATTGCATTTTATATGAGAAGGATATATACTAATACATGCGTCGGACAAACGGCGCAACTAAATATGGTATCAATTTTGCCGTGCTAAGCGGGGAGGTAGCGGTGCCCTGTACTCGCAATCCGCTCTAGCGAGGCCGAATCCCTTCTAGAGGTTAGAACACTGTAGGGCTGCCTCAAGTAAGTGGTGTTGACGCTTGGGTCCTGCGCAATGGGAATCCATGAACCATGTCAGGTCCGGAAGGAAGCAGCATTAAGTGGAAGCTCTCATGTGCCGCGGGGTTGCCTGAGCCGAGCTAACTGCTTGAGTAACGCCTATGGTGGCTAATCGACGGAAGGTGCACGGCAGTTAATTTTAAAATAAAACTCACTCTTATAGGGTGAGTTTTTTATTTACATGAAAGAATGTAATAATTCACAACTGGTTATTAAAAAACGTATAAACATTCATCTTATTGTGCATTTATTTTATATTATTCAACAATAAGGTTAGCGAAAGAAAAATGTTCGTTTTTGGTTTAAAAGTGATCATTATGAATGAACTCACATATAAACAACTTTGTAAAATTTCTGTTGGTTGTTATAATAAAAAGGAAGAAGAAGAAGGGAGACGTTTTTGTGGGTTATCAAGCTCTATATCGTGTTTTTCGACCACAGCTGTTTCATGATGTGGTTGGACAAGAACATATTACTAAAACCTTACAAAATGCCCTATTACAAAATAAATTTTCACATGCTTATCTTTTTTCTGGACCACGTGGAACAGGGAAAACAAGTGCAGCGAAAATCTTTGCAAAAGCAGTGAACTGTGAAAAGGCACCAGTTGCGGAGCCATGTAATGAGTGTGCTGCTTGTAAAGGAATCACAAACGGGTCAATTTCTGATGTCATTGAGATTGATGCTGCATCTAATAACGGTGTTGATGAAATAAGGGATATAAGAGATAAAGTAAAGTATGCACCATCATCTGTACAATATAAGGTATATATCGTCGATGAAGTTCATATGTTATCGATTGGAGCTTTTAATGCCTTACTTAAAACGCTAGAAGAGCCTCCTAAGCATGTGATTTTTATCTTAGCTACAACAGAACCACATAAGATTCCGCTAACAATCATCTCCCGCTGTCAACGCTTTGATTTTAGAAGAATTACTGCATCTGCTATTGTAGGGAGAATGAAGGAAATCATACATAATCAGCAGGTTAATGTAGAAGAAGCAGCTCTAGATGTAATAGCAAGAGCAGCTGATGGTGGTATGCGTGATGCGTTAAGCCTCCTAGATCAAGCTATATCTTATAGTGATGAGCAAGTAAGTATTGATGAAGCTTTGCTAATTACTGGATCTGTCTCTCAAGAGATTATCGGAAGAATTGCAGAGGCCATTCATCAAAAAGATGTGACAATTGCCTTGCAAGCACTTGATCAACTTATGTATCAAGGTAAAGACCCAAGTAGATTTATTGAAGATTTTATTTTTTATTATCGAGACATGCTTCTTTACCAGACTGCACCAACGTTAGAAGATGTACTTGAACGAGTATCAGTTGATGGACAATTTATTCAACTTTCAAAGGAAATCCCTTCTGCTGAGATTTATGAGACAATTGATGTTTTAAGTAAAAGTCAGCAAGAGATGAAATGGACAAACCATCCACGAATTTTTTTAGAGGTAGCACTTGTGAAGCTTTGTCAAAGTGCTCATACTACTTCTCAGCCTAATCAAGAGGGGTATCAAGCACTTCTAGATAAGATAAACAATTTACAATCAGAAATAAACCGAATAAAACAGCAAGGGATCTCTGCACCACAGCAGGCTGCAACAGGTTCTGAACCAAAGCAGCGCTCAATGAAAAGTGGTGGTTATAAAACACCAGAAGGAAGAATTCAAGAAATCCTTAAAAACGCTACAAGAAAAGACTTAGAGATAATTAAAGGACGCTGGGCAGAGCTGCTAGAGATGCTAAGACGCCAAAATAAGGTGTCTCATGCAGCACTACTAAATGATAGTGAACCTGTAGCAGCATCAGATCATGCCTTTGTTTTGAAATTCAAATTTGAAATTCATTGTAAAATGGTAGCTGAAAATAACAATAATGTTCGAACAAACTTAGAAATGATTTTACAGGAATTAGTCGGCAAGAATATGGAAATGGTTGGCGTTCCAGAACATGATTGGGGTAAAATAAGGAAGGAATTCCTTAAAGATCAAAAAGACGATGAGCAAAATCAGCAAGAAAGTGGAGAAGAAGACCCTTTAATTGCTGAAGCAAGAAAATTAGTAGGAAATGAACTTATTGAAATAAAAGACTAAAAACTGGAGGAATGTAAAATGATGCGTGGCGGAATGGGTAATATGCAAAAGATGATGAAGCAAATGCAAAAAATGCAAAAGGATATGGCGAAAGCCCAGGAAGAACTTGCTGAAAAAACAGTAGAAGGTACTGCTGGTGGCGGTATGGTAACTGTTGTTGTTAATGGCCAAAAGGAAATAGTAGAAGTTAACATTAAGGAAGAAGTAGTAGATCCAGAAGATATCGAAATGCTTCAAGACTTAGTATTAGCTGCTACAAACGATGCACTTAAAAAGATGGACGATTTAACAAATGAAACTATGGGACAATTCACAAAAGGAATGAATTTACCGGGAATGTTCTAGGAGGATTATCATGCATTATCCTGAACCAATATCAAAGCTAATCGATAGCTTTATGAAATTGCCAGGAATCGGTCCAAAAACGGCCGTTCGACTGGCTTTTTTTGTATTAAATATGAAAGAAGATGTGGTCTTGGATTTCGCAAAGGCTCTAGTTAATGCCAAGCGGAATTTATCGTACTGCTCTGTTTGTGGCCATATTACTGATCAGGATCCTTGTTATATATGCGAAGATGATCGACGTGATAAAAGCGTTGTTTGTGTTGTTCAAGATCCTAAAGATGTGATCGCAATGGAGAAAATGAAAGAATATAACGGACTGTACCATGTACTTCATGGTTCAATTTCTCCTATGGAAGGGATCGGACCTGAAGATATAAAAATACCGGAGCTTTTAAAAAGGCTTCAAGATGACGTGATTCAAGAAGTTATTTTAGCAACAAACCCTAATATTGAAGGGGAAGCAACTGCAATGTATATTTCAAGATTATTAAAGCCATCGGGTATTAAACTAACTAGAATTGCACATGGTTTACCGGTAGGTGGAGATTTGGAATATGCTGATGAAGTTACCCTATCAAAAGCACTAGAAGGAAGAAGAGAGCTGTAAAGGGGGGGATGAGATGCTTTTTCGCCGTAAAGGATGGCTGAGAAATCAATATGATCAACAACTGATTCAAAACTTACTTCTGAAGAAGAAAGAGTGGAATCGACAAAAGCAACTGATTGATAAAAGTGTTGAACCTTCTCCTGAGGTACTCTATGAATTAAAAGTAGCAGAAGCAAAATACTTCTTTTTATTAAAGGAAGCAAAAAACCGAAACATTAAAATTGGCAAGCTATAGTAGATGTTATCTACTATAGCTTGTTCTATTTTTAAACTTACTTCCATATCTTTTATAGTAAGAGGATAAAAGGGAGTGGTGAAATGGATCCTATTATAGTTTTTTCTATATTGGGTGGACTTGTACTGATTCTATTGTTTGTCGGAGCACCGATTAAACCAATTCAATGGATCGGTCAACTGTTTGTAAAGGTTATAGTTGGAGCGCTATTATTATTTTTTGTAAATGCATTTGGTACAAGCATAGATTTACATATTCCAATTAATCTAATAACATCAAGTATCTCTGGGATATTGGGAATCCCCGGGTTAGCAGCACTAATCGTTATAAAAACATTTATTATTGCTTAAAACAAGTGGGATATCCATTTGTTTTTCTTTTTGTGTTGACATGTTTTTAATGGGGTGTTATATTAGTATTCGTCTTTGAAAAAGGGCGACTTGCTTATTTAAAAACATCTTTTGAAAAACTTTTAAAAAGATGTTGACTTAAATGAAGCGAACGTGATAATATATTAAAGTCGCTTCTGATGAGGCGGAAAAAGTTCTTTGAAAACTAAACAAAACCAAGCGTGCCAACGTTAATTTTTATTAACAAAAACAATGTACTATATAGTAC
>NZ_JBLUOI010000143.1:0-5857 GCF_048059995.1 Metabacillus sp. YM-086
TACTTTTTCTAAGTCTCGTTTTAACATAAATTTACAGTTGGAAGACTAACAATTTATTCAATAACGTAGCACAAATAAATTAAATCACACCCAATTCAAAAATAATGGAAAATGATGGTAGGAATTGTGATGAAGTAATAGATGAGTATGTAAAAAGACTGGATCGTTAAATTAAGCTTTTGAGAATAGTTAGAACCTTTATCTTTATCACTTTAAGTTATAAACAAAGATAATAGAATACAATAATTTAGGTGAGTTATAGTAAATTTCAAGTGTACTAAACAATGCAGTAATTTTAAAATGGGGAAGTAAATGATGAATTTTATCAGAGAAAATACGAGAAGTCGTTGGAAAGAACAAATTAAAAGAACTGCTTTTGAAATAAACACAAATAATGACTTTTCATTTATAGACCGCTTTATAAAAGATAAGCGAATTATTCTTCTTGGTGAAAATTCACACGGAATAGCGGACTATTTCACAATCAAAAATGATGTAATCCGTTATTTACATCAATATCACGGGTTTAACGTTGTTGTACTTGAAAGCGGACTTTTAGAAGCAGCTCTGTGCAAACAATTTTTAAGCGACGAATCCCCTGAGAAACGAATCCAAAGTAGCTTATTGGATATTTACCATAATGAAGAAATGAAACCACTGTTTTCTGAGGAATGGGCTCAATCTATAAAACTAAGTGGAATGGATCCCCAGCCTACTTATCCTTTAACATCTAAACATATGTTAGATTGGATAAAAATTAATACGGATTATGAGCTATATGAATCAATCAGAAGAGTTGAAGAACAATATTTTGAATTGGACTCTGAAATGTTGGTAAAGGTAACAAAACCTTTAAAAAAGAGAATGAAGGCTGTTATTCAAGAATATGAAGGTGTATTAAAATTAATAGATATCAAACTTAAAAACTGCACGAATCACGAAAAACAAAGGATGCTTCTATTAATTCAACAGGGGATGCAAAATAGGTTGCAATGGTTACAGGTGAATTTAAAAGGTTATCTTTCCTCTGGAATTCAAAGAGGATTTAATATGTTTCAGAATTTAGAATGGCTTATGAATCACTACTATAAAAATGAGAAAATCATTGTATGGGCTCACAATTTTCATATACGAAAAAAACGCCCCCTGACTGCAAAATTATTAGGAATTAAATCTGTTGGGTATTGGCTGCAAAGAAAGTACCCTGAAGACTTTTATGCAATTGGTCTTTATGCTGGGAGTGGTGAATTTGCAACACAATTACGTGTTGAATTAGAGATAGATAGTATGAAAAAAAATCATTATCATCATTTAGAGTCATTACTTTATGAAACATCAGAATCAGACTTATTTCTTCCATTGAATTTACAATGTCAAAGCACCGATAGAAAAATGTGGTTCAATAGAAAATGGAGGTTATTGGAATCTGGATTTTTGGGTCTTTCTCCAATGGTTATTTTTCCACAATATCACTATGATGCAATAATTTTTATTCGGGAAGTGACCTCTCCAAATTATTTAAAGCGGTTTGAATAATAGGAGAAATGTTAATTGATCTTTTACAAACGGTACTAATAAAACAACAGATCATAGTTACTGCACTGTAGATACTTAGAGTAAGATCGTTCATTAAAGGTAAAATACTAGGGGGATTAAAAATGAAAGCTATCATTCAAAGTGAATTTGGTCATGCAGATGTACTTTCATATTCGGAAATTGAAATACCTAAAATTGGAGATGCAGAATGTTTAATAAAAGTAGCATATACAAGTGTGAATTATGCCGATATTAAAAAAAGAATTGGAAATAAAGGAAAAGGAAATTTCCCTTTAATATTGGGTTTAGATACTGCAGGGACAATTGTAGAGGTTGCTCCGGATTCACCTTTTTCAATAGGAGATCGTGTTATTGCTTTTCCAAAAGGTGGTTCATATGCAGAATATGTGAGTGCAAATGAAAAATTAGTGTTTAAAATTCCTGACACTCTTTCTTTTGAACAGGCTGCTGCAATGCCGACTGTATCAATCTTATCGTATATGCTTTTACATGAAATTGGACAAGTGAAAAAAACAGACACCATTGTGATACATAGTGCTGCTGGTGGAGTAGGTTCGATGCTTGTGCAATTAGCTAGATTATCAGGTGTACAGCATATTATTGGGACAGTTGGTAAGAAAGACAAAGAAAATTATGTAAAGAAATTAGGGGCTAGTATTGTTTGTACTTATGAAACATTTGTAGAGGAAGTATTTAAGATAACAAATAATCAAGGTGCAAACATTATCTTTGATTCGGTCGCTGGTGATGTTACAAGCAAGAGCTTAGATTGCTTAGCATTATATGGCACTTTAGTGCAATTTGGAAATAGTAGTGGGAAAACAGGTCTTATTAAAACAAGTGATGTTCACAGTAGTTGTCGAAATATTAAAGGATTTAGCTTAGGTACAACGAGAAAACATAATCCATTACGATTGGCACCAGTTGCAGAAAAAGTAATAGAACTATTTAATTCAAAACAGCTTTCACTCCCGATAGCAGAAATATTTCATTTAAAAGATGCAGCCGCAGCACATAAATTAATTGAAAGCCGTAATTATGAAGGGAAAGTTTTACTTAAATTTTAATGATTAAGAGAATCTTCCTAGTAAACTTCTTTTCCTAACTGGTCCGTTAGTTTACAAAGGATTTTAAGGTTGAATGCATAGGATTACGTTGTTCCCCGAAGTGATAGGAAAATTAGACAGAATTCATCGTAAAAGATGAATTCTGTCTGAGATTGTTTATAGAAATGATGATTGAAAAAGGAAGATTAGATTATTTTTTTGAAAATTTATTCAGAGTGTTGGCTAATTTTTTATTCTGGTATTTTGAATAGAAATAAAATGCAATAATATGTCCTACTAAGGTTAATAGAATAAATAATACTGTATATCCTTTTATTAAATGAAACATGTCTGTTGAAAATAAATATACAGCTAATAAACTACCAAATGAATTTATTAATGTACTCAAGATAATATTCGTTTGTGCCTTAAAAGTTGCATACCCCCATAAATAAGGATAAATAATACCGAATATTATTCCTGAAATCACACCTATCGAAATTAAATTCCACACATAATGAAATGGTATATCCAGACCTTGATATACGATCGTACTTAATAAAAACACCCATAAAATACTTCCTAATGCTGTTTGGGTAAAACTTTGTCTTAAATGAGTTATCATGCTAATCTCTCCTTTATCAATTTTGCATAATGCCTACTAACTAAATATTTTTTATTGCTTTTTGTAAATACCTCTAATCTTGCAAAGTCACCAGACCTAAAAGATGTAACTTGAGAGAGGTTTAAAATAGTTGAATTGTTTATTCTATAAAGTCCATTTGCCTCTAATGCTTGTAACTCTTTTAGTCGCTTCTGTAGCAGATATTCTTCATTATTAACTAAAGCTAGTTTAGATAAGTGTCCTAGAGAGTGAATCACTTCAACTTGTTGAATATCTATAGTAAGTTTTCTATGGTTCTTAGGATTCTGAACATGTAAAGTGGTGTTTGAACTTAATCCATCTTTAAGTGAAAATAGCTTCTCTTTATTAACTGGATTTGCTATAATCTCAACTTCATCAATGGCACGTTCCTTATCCCAAATAAAGTTTAATTTCATATTTGCCTCCTTTCTAATTACAAGAATAACAATCATATGATGTAATGGATATATTTTCTTGTTTTGTTACAAAAAAACTACTTTTGTTGCATACAGATGTTGGTTGTACATCTTTAAAATGTTTGTATTCTTTAAGCAGGAGCTTACTAATTAAGTAAGGGGTAATTTAAGTGTGTACCTGTCATATTCAGCAAAGCACACGTTTTATGCTAGAATTTAACTGAAATACTAATCAAAAAAGTGAGGATATACGATGATTGCAAAAACTGAAGAAGATTTTAATGGTTTGAAGGAAATTGGCAAAATTATAGCCTCTATTAGAGATGAGTTGGTGAAAAGAACTATTCCTGGAATAACGACTAAAGAACTTGATGATATTGCCGGAGAGCTTTTTAAGAAAGAAGGCGCAGTTTCAGGTCCAAAAAGTGAATATAATTTTCCTGGCTATACTTGTATTAGTGTTAATGAAGAAGTAGCACATGGTATTCCGGGGCATCTGGTAATACGTGAAGGGGATCTAGTAAATGTAGATGTTTCAGGTTCAAAGAACGGTTACTTCGCAGATACAGGAATCTCGTTTGTAGTAGGCGAAGGAGAAGAAATGTTAACGAAAATATGCGACGTTGCTAAAGAAGCATTTAAAGCAGGTCTTAAAAAAGCAAAACCTGGTTCCAAAAAAAGTGGAATCGGAAAAGCGGTATTCCAAAAAGCAAAACAACATGAATTAACTGTTATCAAAAATCTTACAGGACATGGTGTTGGACGTAAAATACACGAAGCACCTGAACATATTTATAACTATAATGATCCATGGGATGATGAATTGTTAAAGGAAGGGATGGTTATCGCATTCGAACCATTCATCTCAACCTTTGAAGAAGAAGTATTCCAAAAAGAAGACGGCTGGACCTATGCTACAGAAAAAAGCTATGTAGCTCAATTGGAACATACGATCATCCTTACTAAAAATGGTCCAATCATTGTCACACTATAATTCAAGCATACGTGAAATAGAAAATAGAAGGTGATTTCTTAGTGTGGCTTTAATTCAATATGTTGATTTAAAATAAAGTCTGATAATTTGTAAAAAAGTTCGATAATTTAAAACAAAGTTTGATTGTAATTCCTGTATTGATATGCAGGATTTTTTTATTCCGCAATCAGGCCAGATTGTTGAATAAGGTGTATAGCATAATATTGATTGTGAAGAATTGCACTTAAATTAATGTAAGCAGGTTAGCTCAATAATAATATATGGTAAAATAAGGATAAATGTATAATTAAGAAATAAGGAGGGTGAAAATTGTATTTCATAAATGGTAGTTTATTTATTATGATTGGAATTATATTTTATATGGTTGGACGAGGAATTTTACTTGGTATTAAATATAAAAAACAAAAACAAGTGTATTGGTTAAAAGAGATAATAACGTTTCTTTTTATATTGTACATCTGTATGGTTGTTTCTGTGACTTTATTTCCATTCCCAATAGGGTTTAATTCTAATTTTGAAAATGTTTTTCGTTCCATAAATGTTATACCCCTTAAAACAATTATTGATAATATTAGTCAAATAGGTATTGCTTATGATGGTGATGTTCAATTTATGATTGGACTTATTGCAAAAAATGTAGGAGGCAATATCTTATTACTAATGCCTCTAGGGTTTTTAGCACCAATGTTATGGGTTAAATCTAAGCAATTAAAAAGTATTATGTTGTTAGGTTTTGTTGTATCAATCAGCATTGAATTTGTTCAGTTTTTAGAGTCGCTAGCAGGAGGATGGGGACGAATTACGGATATTGATGACGTAATTTGTAATGTATTAGGTGTTATTATTGGATACCTTATTTATAAATTGATTTTTAAAATAGTTGATAAATATCAAATAAAAATATTACAAAAATTGAATTCTGGAAATTCGGGACTGATTGATAACGATAACAGAGTTAAATTATAGTTTTTATTGAACTAACTAAGCGTTAGTTCAACAAGAAAATAACGATCTTCAACAATCTTGAAGCGCTTTAGTTGAACTAAACATTAAAAAAACCGATAGCTTGGATTTTATTATTATCCAAGCTTTTTTGTATGCTATTATTAATGCTATTTATGGTGTTGAACCTATCTATTTCCGTAGAATCTGTTATTTTGGATTTTCCTAGCAGTATCGGAACTACCAAATTAAATAG
>NZ_JBLUOI010000144.1:0-5856 GCF_048059995.1 Metabacillus sp. YM-086
TTTTTATTCATTACTTGAAAAAAAGCTAGAATCTTTTTGAACATTAGTAATTAAAAATACCCCCCTTTTAAAGGGGAGCTCTATAATTATTCCAAATCAAACTCTGATAGAGAGTCCATATGACTTGCTATCATAGCAATAATTGTACTTGCTTCTTCTTTACTAAAGATAAAGTTTGTTTCATCTTTAATCATATCATCATCGTCAGTTTTAATACGGTTTATTCGACGGAGAACTCCATCACCTGTTTCTTGGACAACACCAAACTGATAAGTAACTTCAACTTCATCTTCATAAATAAAGGCTGTAACTTCAGGTGTTTCCCACTCAACATCAATTTCTTCGAATATGTCCGAATCCTCGTCATCATCAAATTCATCATCTGAGTATATAACATCATCGAAGTCATCGTCATTCGTATAAAGATGGAAGCTTTCATGCACCGCATCAATGATATCTTCAATATCTCCAAGTATTGTTCTAGATGTTTGCTCGTACTCTAGGTCAAACGTTTCAATATAAAATTCTTCATTGTGAGGATCAAAAAACAACGTACAGAAATAATCACGATCATCATCCTCTGTTTCAACAAAGAACTCAATACGCGGATGCTTTGCTCCTCGATCAATTGACATATGCCCTTCTTGGTCATATTTTTCACAAATTGACTCCAAATGGTCCTGTAATTCACTACTTACACGATCAAACCATTCCATACTCATTTTTACCCCACCTTTTACTCTGATTTCTATTTTACTATTCCCTACTTTTTTGAAAATTTTCCTATTTTTTTATTTTTGAGTAAATTAGAAGCTCGCTTGAGCATAACTAGTAGTTAGCTTAACGAAAAAGTTTAAAGAATATAGATCAAAAAGCTGGGTACCGGCATATGATGTTAACATCATCTATTAAACTGACTGAAAGGAGTGAGTTTTTTGGTTTATATAAAAAACGATCAACATCCTTTACTATATAAACATTCAGCAAACGTTAAGGCTACATCAAACCAAGACTCTTATCGCAGGAACTATTTACATGAATTTATTCAATCTCAACAAAACATAAATTCTCAATTAAAGAATGCTTCAACACAAGTAAATACACTTGTTCATGAAACAAAAGTTGAGCAAAAGCATCATTTTGACCAATTATCAAGAAAATTAGAAAATCAAGAAGAAAGAACAACCCCTCTGCTAGATAACATCCAAAAGCAAGAGGAAGCCTATAAAGTTTTACTCGAAAGATTTGAAGCAATCGAAATGTTTAATCAAGAGTTGTTAAAAAAGCATGAAGATGAAGGCCTGCTTAATCAAGCAATTGTTGATCAATTAACCATTCAAGATACTGCCGTTCAAAACTTATCAATTAAGTTAGAAAAATTTGGTGAAAATCATGATGACCTTAATGATAAATTGGCTGAACAAAATGAGATTAACGAACAAATCTTAAAGACAGTCGAAATTCAAGAAGCATTCCACAAAACAATACTACAAAAACTTGAACAGCAAGAAGCAATCAACCTAAAAACTTCACGGGATGTAGATAGCTTAAAAGCAACATTATTCGAACGAATTAGCTATGTTATTGACAAAATTGAAGAAAATTACCGGCATGTAACAGGATTTATTAATCAATTCTTTACGAAAACTCACATCATTCAAAAAAAACCAGTGGAGACTGAAAACAAACAAAAAGAATCAACGCTAAATAAATAGCAGAAAACTGATTTCATGTAAGTAGTAACACCTTACATGAAATCAGTTTTTTAATTATGATGCACTTAATTCTAACAGTCTGAATGTTCGCCATATATCATATTCATCATTTCATGTGAGGCATCATCTGAAACACTTTCATAGTCCTTTGCAAAATGCTTCAAGCTATCGCAAAATCCAACGTTATCTTGACCTACACCTTCTGACCAGCTAACAAAGTTGTGATAATCCTGAAGTGGGTCATAAGATTCAAAGTTAGCTATAACATCACTTGAACCAAGTGTTGTTACTTCAATGCCTTTATAAGTTTCTGGATGATGTTCATCATATTTTACACATGCATAAAAAATCATCTTATCTGTCCCTTCACAAATTGTCATATACCATAGTTTGGTTAGTAACAAGTGAAAATATGCCATCTAATCATTTTTATAAAGTATGAGTTGCCATTACCTAAAAAGGAAAAAATAATAATGTGAAACCATTAATGGAGGGAAATCATGTCAAAAAAGTATCCTAGTTTTGTAAAGAGTGAATTTTTTGTAGATGAACCTGGTAATTGGCACTTAAAAGAGGGTGCACCAGATGAAATGAAAAAAGAGTTAAAAGAATATGTGGAATCATTAAATGCGATTCAAGATGAACCAGGAACAATTGACAGTATTCATGTTCCATACCCTTATAGTGATTAACAAGAAGAAGACCGCAATCATATGATTACGGTCTTCTTCTTCATTATTATAGTACTGAAAAAGAATAAGTTGTAGATGTTTTATACTCATCATTAACATCTAAGACGCAAGGAGAGAAATGCGGAAAGTGTATTGAATCTGGCAGCCCTTGAGTTTCTAGGCAAATACCTAGATATTTTCTTGCTTGAGTGCCTCTTATTACAAAGGAGTCGTCCATCATATTACTTGTATATATAACAACGCTTTGTTCATCAGTTTCCACTGTTAATTTTCTCCCACTTTGTTCTTCAACTAAAGTGATTTCTTCATTATGATGATCGTCTAATAAAAATGGATGATCCACACCATTACCCGCTATTTGTATTTGTTGGTGATTTCCCTCAATCGCTTCCTTTATAGCTTTACTATTTCTGAAGTCAAATGGAGTGTTGCCCACTTCAAGAAATTCCCCTGTAGGTAGTAAGTTTTCACCTAGTTCTAGAAATTGATTACTCTTTAGTTGCAGTTTATGTGATAGGATATCATCTTTTAGATTTCCACTTAAATTAAAATATGTATGATTTGTGAGGTTAACTAAAGTCTTCTTGTCTGATGTAGCACTGTATGAAATCTTCAGCTCGTTATTATTAGTTAAAACGTACGTTACATGTACGGTCAAGTTTCCAGGATATCCATTTTCACCATCTGGACTTAAATAAGAAAACTCAACTCCAACTTCTCCGTCATGCTGAAACTCTTTTGCAGCCCACAGTTTTCTGTCAAATGCCTCTGGTCCACCATGTAAATGGTTATTATTTTCATTTTTCGGTAACGAATACTGTTTACCATCTAACTCAAATTCGGCATTGCCGATTCTACCAGCAACACGACCTACGATTGTTCCGAAATATGGTGAGTCATTTAAATAGCTGTCAATATCATCAAAACCTAGGACAACGTTTTCATAGTTTCCATTTTTATCAGGTACAATGATGTCAGTAATAATACAGCCTAATGTTATACATGTCACTTTCATGCCATGATCATTTTCAAGAGAATAGCTGTATACGTTTTCGCTATTAAGCTCTCCGAAAGTATTTTTAGTTATATTCATTTTTCTCTCTCCCTTAAAACACTTTTTTGTTTTCCCATAAAGATATTATAACACAACTTGTTCATACATCTTTATCTATATAATTAATCATGTATTTTTCGATTCCTGCTAAAAACGGAAATTTTCTTAATCAAGACCAGATATTACTTATTTTTGTTCAGTGTGGCAATAAATGATGAAATCTCTCTATTTGCCGATTTCCATCTTTTCGTTGGCACTTGATGGTTTGTTCTTTTGAAGAAGACAACTCTAAGGTTATTCGTTCTTTTTTTAAAATAAGATAAATATTTATTAATCAAATCAGATCTCGTTCCATACATCAAAAGAATAGGAACGTTAATTTTATGAATATCATTTATCAAATTACTTCTTAATACTACTTGATAGTATTTATACCAAGCACCAGGTTGACATTTCTCCATATGCTGAATAAGCAATTCCCTCAATTTTTTGTTTTTTGTATGACTAATAGCTAACAATTGACCTAAAAGTTTTTGATGGTGTTTAACCATGTACATGCCTGCCTTGTGTTCCCACTGAAATGCTGTATTTATAACTGCTGGATATCCACCAAATAAAATAAGTCCACTTACCCGATTTGGATATGATATACATAAATTTTGAGCAATTACTCCACCGGCAGAATAACCACAAATAACAACCTCTTCCAGATTCAGCTTATCTAATAGTTCAATGAGCTCTTCACTATAATGACGAATTGAGACTTCACTTGATTTTATCCGTGAGCTATCTCCATGCCCTGATAAGTCAGGAACAATGATTCTCATTTTTTCACTAAGTTTCCTTTGGTAATAAAACACGTGGCGCCCCATCCCAGGTGGATGTATAAAAAGTACCGGTGTCCCTTGTCCCAAATCATCATACGCTATTATTTTATTCTCATTTAATTGAACAGTTGGCACTGTATTTCCCTCCTTATAGACGTCTTGTCGTATTATTCCACATTCTTAATTTGTTACCCATCAGGATTGGAAAATATTTCTTTCAATAAAAAAGAATAAATATTGTTTATCGTGCAATATTAAATATCAACAACGATACAGCAAGGCAACAAGGCAGTACATCTTCTTCATTTATCTGGGGTTAACCTAGATGGTTAATGGATTGGTGCAATTCCAACCTAACCCACCAAACAATACATTTATAAAAGGAGATGGATTATCATGGCAAGCAACAGTAACAACAATTCTAACCAATTAGTAGTACCTGGTGCTTCTCAAGCGATCGACCAAATGAAATACGAAATCGCAAACGAATTCGGTGTAGATCTTGGTGGAGAAACAACATCTCGTGCAAATGGATCTGTTGGTGGAGAAATTACAAAGCGATTAGTTTCTTTTTCTCAGCAACAATTAGGCGGAGAAACACGTAACCAGTTTTAATCAAGATAAAAAATAAAATAAATTTGGCTAAGGGCATCGTAAATTACGATGCCCTTTTTAAAATGAATTTAATGAAAAATTTTGAGATGGTTACTCTAAAAGAGAAGTCAAAAAAATTTGGGAGTTGACGTAATGGTAAATGAAAATTTCGATCAATTTATTAAAACTGAAGCAAAACATGAAGCAAAATATTTAGGTTCTACACAACCATCACATGGAAAATATAAAAACATCAGTGAATCAAATACAAGAGGCGAAACGAATGAATCTGTTGGAGCAGTTGGTAGAGACGTTTATGACGAGGAAAATAAATAAAACATAAAAAAATAGGGTCTGACAATCAGACCCTCTAACCTATCTTCCTTTAATAAACATTTGCACCCATGCTCCGTGATAAAAGCCAACACCTATTGCATCAAATTCAGGCTTTAAAATATTTGCTCGATGACCTGACGAATTCATCCATGCATTCATTACTTCTTGAGGTGTTTTCTGACCTTTTGCTATGTTTTCTCCAGCATATGAATAACTAATGCCAAATGTTTTTAACATATCAAAAGGTGATCCGTAGTTAGGACTTGTGTGAGAGAAGTAATTAGAATTAATCATATCTTCCGCTTTCTTTTGAGCTACATTTTTCACATCAGCTCTATGTGTTAATGGCTTTAAACCAGCTTTAGCTCGCTCCTGATTGACCAGTTGGACAACTTGATCTTGGAAGTTGCTTACACTACCTGCAGAAGCCTTTAGGCGAATAACCTCACCAACATGCATGTTTCTTGGCTCAACATTTGGATTTAGTTCCATAAGCTTTTTATAATCTAAGCCATATCTTTGAGCTATGTACCAAAAAGTATCGCCAGGAGAAACTTTGTAAAATTCAAATGGTGGTTCCTTAAATGTTTTAATTTGTCCATAGGACACGGCCGGAGTCGCTAATAAAAAAACAAAAG
>NZ_JBLUOI010000145.1:0-5268 GCF_048059995.1 Metabacillus sp. YM-086
CTTTGTTTTTCTTAGACGTCAAGCTGGCACTGATTACTTTGCTTGTTGTACCGATTTTGTTTATCTGGACGGTTCTTTACCGTAAAGTAGCTTCTAACTATAATCATTTAATTCGTACTCGTGTTAGTGATATAAATGGAGTGGTAAATGAGTCGATACAAGGTATGACGATTATTCGGACATTTCGTCGAAAAAAGCAAACAATTGACGAATTTGAGGTGTTGAATAAAGAGCATTTTACGTATCAAAATAAATTACTAAGTTTAAATGCCTTAACTTCTCATAACCTAGTAAATGTGCTAAGAAATGCCACATTTGTCGCCTTAATCTGGTATTTCGGAGGGCAATCACTAACAGCAACAGGTATCATCTCAATTGGTGTTTTGTATGCATTTGTAGATTATTTAAATCGATTGTTCCAGCCCGTAACGGATATTGTCAATCAGCTGGCACAGTTGGAACAGGCACGTGTTGCATCGGAGCGTGTATTTGAACTACTCGATGAAAAAGGGGAAGTAGTGGACACAGAGATCCTGCCTAGATTTCAAGGAAATGTTACATTTGAAAATGTATCGTTCTCGTATGATGGTGAGAATGATGTATTAAAAAATATCTCCTTTGAAGCAAGAAAAGGAGAGACAGTTGCATTAGTTGGTCACACAGGCTCTGGGAAAAGCTCCATTATCAACCTGTTATTCCGATATTACGATATCAACCGCGGAAAAATAACGATAGATTCTATGGATACAAGCCAAATTCCACGTCAACAGCTGCGGAAGCACATGGGCATTGTGTTACAGGATCCGTTTCTGTTTACAGGTACAATCGAATCAAATGTTAGCCTTGGAAATGCTGAAATTCCTAAAGAACGTGTAAGAAAAGCTCTGAGAGATGTAGGTGCAGAGCGATTTATTAAACAGCTACCTCAACAATTTGAAGAGCCAGTTTTAGAAAAGGGAAGCACGTTATCAGCAGGAGAACGACAGCTCATTTCCTTTGCCCGGGCTTTAGCATATGACCCAGCGGTTTTAATACTAGATGAAGCAACAGCTAATATTGATACAGAAACTGAAGCAATGATTCAACAAGCATTAAATGTGGTAAAGGAAGGACGAACTACATTTATCATTGCGCACCGATTATCCACGATTCGAAATGCAGATCATATTTTAGTGTTAGATCATGGTGAAATTGTTGAAAGAGGAAGTCATGAGGAACTCCTAGAGCAAAGAGGAAAGTATTATAAAATGCATCAATTACAGCTAGGAAAAGAAGTTTCAAACGTAGGATAGAGAGAGCAAAGCGTGTTTAACCTCCTATTTTCCGGGGAATATAGTAAGTAATAGGAGGTTAACAATGAAAAAATTCGTGAAGAATCTAGTAAAGTGGGCTCCTATCATTTATCCAATTGTAAAGAAAATCGTTCGTAACAGAAAAACTAAAAGAGTGTAAAAAGAAAAAGATGAAAGGGCGGAATAATTATCCAACCTTTCATCTTTTACTCTTATCTAATGATACAGGGGAGGAAGCCTTTCACTTTTCTCATCATTGAATGAAATAGATAAATCAAGGTTTCGGTTAAGCGAAATATAAAAGATATTCTCGTAATTAATAATACCCTTGTGTGCTAATTGCTGTTTTAACCACGTTTCGTCTACTTGAAAATAACGCAGTGTGTTATCATAAATTTGTCCCTCCATCATAACTGGAAAGGAAATGGAGGGGCTAGAGCTATAGATTTTCATATCTTCTCTAGTTACCATTTGTTTTTCAGCTTTTTTTAAAACACTCAGCGCTCCATTAGCTTCAATGATTGCCAAATCAACATCTTCTAAATCAAAGGCATTTTTTTCTCTTAACATTTGAAGAACATTATCTATTGAGTAATGAATGCGACTAATATTTTCTTTCAGTAACTTTCCATTCTGAACAACGAGTGTAGGCTCAAAGGTTATAAGCTTTCCAAACTTTCGATTTTTAATTTTCCACCTGGCAACAAGTCTCTGAAACAGTCCAATGATAACAACTGTAAAAGCAGTCGGGAGGTGTTTGATGTTAGGATCTGCAATATCTGCACCAACAACAGCACCTAAAGTAAGAATAATGAGAAAATCGAAAACTGGGAGTTCCCCAATTGCACGCTTACCCATGAAAATGGTGATAAAAAGCAACAAAGGTAGAATCGTGACAATACGTCCTAGGACAATAAGTAAGTCCTTCATTAAGTCCTCCAACCTTTTCACCCCTTTTCATATTAATAGCCAAAGGGTAGCCAAAAGCATTGGATAAAATACGCTAAAAAGAAAAAGAGACGATAGAAATCGTCTCAAAAAAGCACTTATGCCTTTGGCTCAGGCACTTTTATTAAAATAAGAATACCGATGATAAACAAGATGACCAAACTAAATACACCACTGCTTGAATTTCCTGTTACCTGTGCAGTTACTCCTACAAGCAATGGTCCCATAATGCTAGCGAATTTTCCAAAGATATTATAAAAACCAAAAAACTCATTTGCCTTCTCTTTTGGGATAAGCTTAGCATAATAGGAGCGGCTCAATGCTTGAATCCCTCCTTGTGAAGTGGCAACAAGCATGGCTAGAATCCAAAAATCCAATGTCGAATCAAGAAAATAAGCATAAATACAAACACCCATATAGATGACGATTCCAACGTAGAGCATTTTTTTACCGGTAAAGCGTTCAGATAATCTACCGTATAGAATAGCAAATGGAGCAGCCACAACTTGTGTAATAAAGAGAATAATGAGTAAGCTTGTTGAATTAATACCTAGGTCAGTACCGTATGCCGTTGACATCGTAATGATGGTTCCAACTCCATCTATATAGAAAAAATAGGCTAGCAAAAATAGAAACAAAGCACGATGTTTTCGAACTTCTTTTAGTGTTTTAAATAATCGTTTAAAGCTGTTAAATACCGGATTTGGCTCACGCTCAATATAATAACGCTGCTGGACATTTTTGAAGAGTGGAATGGTAAAAAGCCCCCACCAAACCGCGGTTATGATAAATGCGGTCTTACTAGCTGCTGTTGTAGAAAGTGGAATAAGTTCACTTTGTGCTAAAACAATAATGGCAATGCTGATAATAAAAGGTATGGTACTTCCGATATAGCCAAGTCCGAATCCACGGGCAGAGATACGATTCATTCGTTCCTCTGTTGTGACATCTACCAAAAAGGCATCATAGAAAATGTTTGTCCCAGAGAAGCCAATTGCAGCCAATGTATAGCAAGCTAGCAAAAGAAGCCATTGCTCAGAGGGGATAAAGGCGAGTAGTGCGGTAAATCCCATTCCTAACGTAAAGAAGAAGGAAAAAAATCTCTTTTTGTAGCCCTGATAGTCAGCAATTGTTCCTAATATAGGTCCAAGCATAGCCAATATAAAGGTTGCGATTGAGATTGTATAACCTAAATAAGCAGTAGAATTTGCGGCACTCACACCTGCATTTGTTGCAGCCGCCTTATAATATATTGGAAAAACGGCTGTGGAGATAATAATAGAATAAGCAGAGCTTGCCCAATCATAAAATATCCAACTATTTTCTTCTTTAGTAAAGCGCTTCATCAGTTTGCCTCCCTAGTAGACTTTCCCTTCTATTCTACAAGAATTTTAAAAAGAAGGATGGTTGTTACTAAAATTTTACATTGAGTTAATAAAGCATTAACAATATCAATGCATGATATTCAGATGGAGGGAGAAGAAGATTAGTGTTAGCGTTTACATATATGTATGCGAATACTAGTATAAAAAAACCAGATGAAGATGGAAAATCCTTTTAATTGATATCCATCTCCATAATGGAAGAAATCTCTTTAAAGCCTAGCCTTTTATACAATGATTTAGCGGGATTACCTGTAAATACATTTAGCTGTACTTTGTGATATCCTTCAGACTTTAACTCTTGCATGGCTTTATTCATAAGCTGCTTGCCTATTCCGGCTTTTCGATATTGTGGAAATACATAAAGAGCAATAATGCTTCCTGTTTTTCGAGTATTCATTGGATTAAAATCAGGACCTAGTAAAACCCAGCCCACTATTGTCTGTTTATCAAGTGCAATAAGGTAATAAGCACCACTATTTAATAAAGGTACGAACATATTCATTCCCGTATGAAAATCATTTTTAACAGTCCCCATTGAGCTTTCATTCATTGTATTAATTGTCATATGAAGAAGGGAATTTGTTTCATTTTGCGTAGCTTTTCTAATCTTCATGAAAACACCTCATAGGTTATGGTCTGCAACAGTATATGAGGGATTTACGGACGTTGTGAAAGGAAAATAAAAAGCCCCGAAAATCGAGGCTTTATAATCATTATTCGAATGTCCCCTTCACAAGTGCTTTTCCTTCTGATACCATATGCTGCCCTTTAGCCCATACAGATTGAATGGAAAGATCATGATCTAATAGCACAATATCTGCATCTTTCCCAGGCTTTAGTTCGCCTTTTTGCTGTAGCTTTAAAATTGTAGCAGGGTTGCTAGTAATGACCTTTAAGGCTGTTTGCAATGGTATTTGTTCCTGGTGAACAGCATCTTTTACAGCTTGAAAGAGTGTATTGACCTTGCCAATCTTTAAGCCGACCATTTCACCATCCTCATTAAAGTCAGGAAGACTTGCTTGCCCGTCTGAGGTGAAGGTAATTTGTTCAATCGGTACATTGGCATCTAACATTCTTTTTAAGCCTTGGCTACAGGAAACCTCACCTTCAGCAAGAAACTTAGGAATTGTACTTGTTGTGAAATCAACCCAGCCGCCTTTCTTTGCATAAGAAATTCCTGCTTCAAAAAGATGCGGATTTCGGTTGATATGGGTTGGATAAAATTGGCGAATTGGAAGGTCTGTTGTCTCGAGGACCTTTAGAATAAGATCAAGATGATCATTACTATCACCAACATGAATATTTACAATGCCTGCTTTTCCAGAAAGCATCCCACCAATTCGGGCCGCAGATGCGAGCTTCGCCATTTCTTCTACAGTCGGCTGTGAGGATCTGTGATCACTAATCGCAATTTCTCCAACACCGATGATTCTATCAATTAAGATAAGGTCGTCTTCAATTTTCCCAGTTAGTGTTTTAACAGGAACCTGATAGGAGCCAGTATTCACATAACAAGTGATACCTTCTTCTTCAAGAGCACGTGCTTTAGCAATTAAATTAGGCATTGTTCTTGTTGTGCCATCGGTGCCAATCACACCAATAATGGTAGTAATGCCTGATAAAGTAGCATCTGTTAATTGCAG
>NZ_JBLUOI010000146.1:0-4733 GCF_048059995.1 Metabacillus sp. YM-086
ACAATTACATTTCGTTTATTTTCCAATTTTGTCGTTTTGTTTTTTGTCTATTTATTGGGGGTTTGACCACAGGCACCCCTCAATGCAGCAACTGCTCAATATCTTCCCAAGCAGGGAGTGATTTATTCAGTGGTTTATCATTGCGGTAGCCAAGTACATATTCAGCTTGCATAATAGTATGGATTTCTCTTGTTCCTTCGTATATAACTGGTGCTTTTGAATTTCGTAGGTGTCTTTCAACTGGGTATTCATCTGAGTAACCGTAGGCTCCATGAATTTGGACAGAGTCGTTTGCTGCTTCGTTAGCAAAATCACAAGCCTGCCACTTGGCCAGCGATGTTTCACGGGTGTTTCGTTTTCCTTCATTCTTTAGACAGCCTGCACGATAAACGAGCAAACGAGACATTTGTAAACCTGCTTCCATTTTAGCAAGCATTTGTTGAACAAGCTGGTGTTTACCGATTTCTTTTCCAAACGTGCTCCGCTCATGACAATACTTAACACTTGCTTCAAGACAGGCTGAAATAATTCCACATGCCCCTGCTGCAACAGTAAACCTTCCATTATCTAATGCAGACATGGCAATTTTAAAGCCCTCCCCTTCTTCTCCTAGCAAGTTCTCTTTTGGAACTTTTACATTGTCAAAAAATAGTTCACCTGTATTTCCAGCCCGGATGCCCAGCTTACCTTTAATGGCTTTTGATGAAAAACCAGGCATTGTTCGCTCAACAATAAAAGCAGAAATTCCGTGATGTTTTTTACTTGTATCTGTATAGGCAAACACGAGGAAATAGTCAGCCACATCACATAATGAAATCCATGTCTTCTGACCGTTCAGTATGTAGTAATCACCTTGTTTGACAGCTGACGTTTTCATTGAAGCTACATCAGATCCAGCATTAGGCTCCGTTAAACCAAACGCCCCAATTTTCTCACCTTTTGCTTGAGGAGTAAGATATTTTTGCTTTTGCCATTCATTTCCCCATTGCAAAAGCGTCATGCTATTAAGACCCGTATGAACCGAAACTGCTGTACGA
Organism: Metabacillus sp. YM-086; assembly: GCF_048059995.1. Classification (NCBI taxonomy): domain Bacteria; kingdom Bacillati; phylum Bacillota; class Bacilli; order Caryophanales; family Bacillaceae; genus Metabacillus; species Metabacillus sp. YM-086. Next base: position 1,038 of record NZ_JBLUOI010000146.1, read on the forward strand.
AATGCTGTGTCACCTCTTTCTAGCTCTTCACAAACAATTGCCAATGCATTATAATCCATACCACTTCCACCATATTCCTCAGGGATACAAACGCCCATTAAATTCAAATCAGCAAGTCGATTCAAAATACTTGTTTCAAAATGACCTTTCCGATCCCATTCAGTCATATTAGGTGATATTTCCTTATCAACAAATGATCTTACAAGTTTTTTCACCATTTCTTGTTCCTGAGATAGATTAAAGTTCAACATGTTTTATCCTCCTAAAACGTTAGATTTAAAGCGTTTTCATATATTTATCCTATTCTATTAAATTCGTGTAAAGTCCTTTTTAAATAAAAAAAAAGATTCAGCTAATAAAGTTTGCTGAATCTTTTAATTCTATTTTTAATGAGCTGGAAGGTGGTTTTGCTCGTGATGATTTTTTTTAGTATGGCGATTGTTGTTGATCATTTTTCTAATATAAGGGATTAAGAACCTATCTGCTCCGTAGAAATATCCTGCTGTGCCAGCGACCATTAATAGAATGGCTGCTGTGTAGAGTACCGGGTTTGTGCTAACTGTTCCTGCTAGTAAAAAATTTAGGTTCATGAATGCTCCAGCAAGTAAGGCTGGAATTGTCGCAGCTCCTAAAATTAATCCGATACCGACCAATACTTCTCCCCAAGGTATTAAGATGTTAAACACGTTCACATTCGGTAGAGCAAATGTTTCAAGGAATGTTGCGTACCAGCCTTGGACTGCTGGATGATCTCCTGTTGCTTTCGCAATCGCTCCTTGTATAAAACCAGTTGCATCAAATCCATCTGCTACTTTATGAATTCCAGCTTCAAGCCATTGTATGCCTAACCAAATTCGTAACACTGTCCATATAATTGCCATTTTAGGTCCTCTTAACATATTCATGGTTTAGCATCTCCTTATTTGTGAAGTTTTTCACATAATTTATTAAAAAATTTAAGGCAGCTAGCTTCCTAGTAGAAAGTTTGTGAAGTTCTTCACTTTCTTTCTACACCTTTACTATACTCCCATTTCCTCTTACCTTCAATACACTTCACATAGTGTTCGAAAAGTATCTGAAATTTCTTATAATGTGATTTTCATCACAGAAATCTCGATTTCCTTCTATTTTTTTAATTGACATTTACTTTTTTAAATACTATAATTTATCTCGAAGTTATAAATCTTTAAACTGAGATATTTTAATTTAAAATATATAATTATTGGAGGAGAAAAAAATGACAAAATCAAAATGGAATCTTGACCCAACACACAGTGGAGTGGACTTCTCTGTTAAACACATGATGTTTGCAACAGTTAAAGGTGGTTTCCAAAGCTTTAATGCAGAAATCGAGGCTGATCCAACAGACTTAACAACTGCTGATATTGCTTTTTCAGTAGATTTAGCAAGTGTTGACACTCGTAACGAAGACCGAGATAACCACTTACGCTCTGCAGACTTTTTTGATGTTGAAAATCACCCAACTTTGACTTTTAAAGCTACAAACATTGAAAAAACTGATGAAAACGAGTATAACGTGACTGGAGACTTAGCTTTACACGGTGTAACAAAATCCGAAACATTCGTCGTTTCTTTTGAAGGAACTGGTGTTGATCCATGGGGTAATGAAAAAGCTGGCTTTGCTGTAGAGGGAAAATTAAAGCGTAGTGATTATGGTCTAACTTGGAATGCACCATTAGAAGCTGGTGGAGTTTTAGTAGGAGATCAAATTAAAGTTTCTCTTCAACTTCAAGCTGCAAAAGCTTAATTATAAAAAGGGGCGAGTCGGACTCGCCCCCTATTTTATATTCTTTCCGTAGAAAATTTCATCCATTTCCTTCGTCAATTTATCTGTAATTTGTTCTTGTTCTTCTATGCTTAATTTATCTTTAGTGTATCCAAATAAATAGTTGTTCAAATCAAATTTCTTCAGCTTACATTTTGTATGAAATATATTTTCTTGATAAATATTTACATCAATCATGTCAAAATCTTCTTGTACTTCATCAGGAATATAATTTTGAATGGAACTGATATCATGATCAATAAATAATTTATCTCCATTGATGTCTCTTGTAAATCCTCTAACTCGATAATCCATTGTCATAATATCTGTATCAAAAGAATGAATGAGGTAATTTAATGCTTTAAGAGGTGAAATTTCTCCACAAGTTGAAACATCAATATCTGCACGAAATGTGCTTATTCCCTCATTTGGATGATATTCAGGATATGTATGCACCGTAATATGACTTTTATCCAGTCCCATAGTAACTGCTTCGGGGAGTGGACCTGGAGATTCATCATAGGATTCTGTCGGAACCTCAACAACAGGACCTTCCGAAACAAGAATGGTTACACTTGATCCTTGTGGCACATAGTCTTGCTTAGCAATATTTAATACGTGAGCACCGATTATATCCGTGACATTTTTCAAAATTTTTGTTAAGCGATCTGCATTGTATTGTTCATCAATATACTCAATATATGCCTCTCTCTCTTCCCTCGTCTTTGTATAACACACATCATACATATTAAAGCTTAGTGATTTTGTTAAATTATTAAAACCATGTAATTGGATTCTTTGTTCTGGAGTAAGGACCATTACTTCTTCCCCCTTATATTTATGATAGTTCCGATACAAGCTTACATAGTTATATTACCCATTTTTTGAGAAGGCAATCATAATTCTCGAGCTTAAGAAAAATCACTACGCGAAAAAGACAGCAACCCATGGGGACTGCTGTCTTTTTATAAATATGGATCATAGATTATTTAAGGCGTCAGATATGGTGTCTTCGCCTGACACAATATCAAAAGATTTGTGATAGGTATTTGGATTTTCAAGTGCTTCAATTACTGTTGCTGCTACATCTTCTCGTGGAATTGTTGCTCTTGGCACTTTATCACCTGCTGTGATTTTTCCAGTTCCCTTTTCATTAAGTAAACCGCCCGGGCGAATAATTGTATAATTTAAGTTTGATTGAACTAGCATTTTATCAGCATAGTGTTTAGCTACATAATATGGTTTAAGATTTTCGTTCCAATTTTCCCGATTGTTTGCTTGAAGAGCACTAACCATAATAAATCGCTCAATACCTGCTTTTTCAGCAGCCTCCATCGTTTTTACTGCTCCATCAAGATCAATTAGGAGTGTTTTATCAGATCCTGTGCTTCCTCCGGATCCAGCAGTAAATACGATTGCATCACAGCCACTTAATGCTTTTTGAAGTTCTTCAACTGTTCCTTCTAAATTAGCATAAACTGTTTCTATTCCTTTATTTTCAAACTCCTTCTGTTGCTCTTCCTTCCTTACCATTGCAAGTACAGTGTGGTTTTCATTTTCATTTAAACGTTCTGTGAGTTGTTTCCCTATTTGTCCATTTGCTCCAACGACAAATACTTTCATTGTTTTATCCCCTCCTCTTATTGTTCCTATTCATTATTTCAGAGAAAAAACAAAAGTTCAAAAGGTTTGCTCTACAATGTAGATTGAGCAATTACGGATAAAATTTTTTCTTCAAGTAATTTTCCTTGCTCTTCATCTTTTAAGTGATTCATCAGAATGGAAAAAATAAGTTTATTTCCGTCAGACAATGTTAAATAACCCGATATAGAACTTACATTAGTAAGGGTACCGGTTTTCGCAATGACATTTTCTTTGAGAGGCTTTTCGGTCATTCGATTACGCAGTGT
>NZ_JBLUOI010000147.1:0-4699 GCF_048059995.1 Metabacillus sp. YM-086
CTGGAATTTCATAAGAATCATAGGCTGAGTTACTGATTCCTGCTTCACCCATTGCATGTGCTTGCTCAATCATGTTTCCATAAAGAAGGTCGTACTCAAAGTTTGGGTTATGTGGCGGTGTTGTTGGCTCAATTAAGAATCCAGGCACATAGCCGTGCATATCAAGAAATGAAAGTGGTGTCCACTTTGCAATTTCTTGTGTTACTTCTTTTGTTTCAATTTGTGTTTGATAGTGGTTATCACGGTTTAAGTCAAAGCCATTGGCATTTGCACGTGTATTTGCCACTCTTCCATCAGGATTGTTTGTGAACATATATAAGAAAATCACATCATCAAGAACATCATCCACGTTTAACGTGACTTCTTTTTCTTGCTTGTTCTCAATTGTATTAAAAGTAATTTCGTCTTCTAGTGCAAACTTCTTGAATAACTCAACCTGCGCATCCACACCTTCTACTTCGTCAGGGTGAATATTGTTAATCCAAACGGGAACCTGGTAATCTCCCATTTCTCCGTCTTCTAATTTTTCTAGTAAACTATCAGGATCTTCTAATGCAGTTGGTAGAGTTTCATTTAAATACTTATCTACTGCTTCTTTATCTTTAGCTAAAACAACAAAATGAAGGTCACGACCTTCTACTGATTTTCCAAAGCTTTGGTACTCAAGGTAGCGGTCATTAGCCACTTCTGCTTCATCAAACACTTGGTCAATCGTTGGCTTCAATTCTTCATAAAAATGAAATTGGTCATAAACATTAAGTTCAACCGTTTGTGTTGCCTTCTTATTACTAGCTGTGTCAACTAATGCTAATTCGTAATCACCGATAAATTGTTGGTATTGAGTACGAATTGTTCGGTTTGATAGATTGTCTCTGCCGTAAAGGAGACCGAACTCTAAAGTTGCTTTAATGGTGGTTGTTCCATTTACAAAGTGTGGCTCCTCGATGACAGTAATAAAAGGATCTCCATTATAGCTTGTCCCACCAGACCACTTTTTCCAATCTGAAAGACTTTTCCCTCCAAATAGGAACTCTAGTTGACTCAATTCTACATTATCACCAAAATCCGCCATAACTTCTACTGTTCTAGTTTCAGTTAATGAGAGTAAAGTCCTGTTAGTCTCTAACTCTATTACCTCATAGTTCTCCGCTGTTTCAGTAGCCGAAACAGGTATTGCTGATTGTGCGAATAGAGCTAGTACTAATAGAAATGCTAATAATCCTGAAAACCTCTTCTTCATCAGATCATCCCTTCTTTTATGTATGTTAAATAGATCACATAATTAATGGTAATAGAATATTCAGAAATCAAACAGTGAAAATAGTTCGGGATACGAAAGGAAATTACTCGACAATATGTAGGCTTAGATGACCAGTAGTGATTATAGAAGCAGAGGTTACTAGGTATTAAGTATAGGAGTATTACCTTTCATTTCTGCTAATTACTGTATTCGAAGGAATATGTGTTTATTTCAGATATTTACTTATAAATGTATACTGAGAACTGAAATATTCGTTCAGTGTCTATTTAATCGTACAATCACTTACGATCTTGTTATATCGTTACATTATTCATCTATCTAGATTTATCCAGAAAATAAATGGGGGACGAGAGACAAGGAACCTGTCCCTTTGTCTTCATTTATAGATAAAATTTTAAGTGGTTGTTGTGGACTTTGTAAGCGTTTTCAAGTATAATATAGGTATTCAGTCATTATTTTATTTTTTAAGGAGTGGTCTTAATGGAGCATCAAGAGAATGTATTTGTCGGAATGTTTTGGGGAGCATTATTAAGTTTTCCATTATGGGCTGCGTTTTTTTTATTTTTGAAGTTTCTTTTATAGGAGTAATAGCATATAGCCTACTTAAATAGGAATGGAAAGAAACGCGATTATAATAGTTTTCTTGAAAACAAATGAACAATTTTCCATTCCAATTTCCTTTTTCTATTCATCTTAAAAAGTCACCCCTAAGAGTGACTCTTCTTTACTTAGGCAACAGTCCTGCACCTATTAATCCGGCCTTTTGATCTAATAATGCTGGCTTCAGTACGAAGTCTCCCTTCAAGCTTGGAAATAAATATCCCTTTGTTTTTTCAATTAGCGGCGCTAAAAGTAATTCCTTCGATTTCATCACACCCCCACCGATCACGATGATCTCAGGGTTCACTGTGTGAACGATATTTGCCAAGCCAATCGCAAGATAGCTAATGGCTTCATCAAGGATGGCTTGCGCTTCTTTGTTGCCCTGCTCTGCCAGTTGGAAGACTCCTTGCGCACCGTTTGTGATGTTCAGGCGTTCTTGACCAATTCTGCCGATCGCCGTTCCACTAGCTAGTCCTTCTAGAGCACCTTTGTTCAGTCCTGGACCGTGGTAGGCGTCTGGGCTTGGGTTAACAATCATATTGCCAATCTCCCCGCAGCTGCCTTGAGCACCTGAGACGAGCTCACCGTTTAGCACATAGCCGCCGCCGATTCCCGTGCTAACTGTGATGAAGAATACACTGCTAGCGCCTTTTCCTGCGCCAAGTGTTGCCTCGGCAAGGGCTGCTGCGTTTGCATCGTTTTCTAGCTTTACTGGTAGGTTGGTTTTTTCTTCAAGTAGTTGGACGATCGGGATGTTTACCCAGCCTGGTAGGTTAGGTGGTTCGATAATTACTCCGTCATGTGGGTTGAGAGGACCTGGTGATCCGATGCCAACTGCTTTGATTTTATATGTAGATTTTAGTTTGTTGATGATCTCTGCCATTTGGTTTATGACGTACTCAGGTCCTTTTGCTGCTTCTGTTGCTTGGCTTTGTTCGTCGATAATTTCTCCCTGCTCATTGAAGACGCCGATGCGCAGGTTTGTGCCGCCGAGGTCGATTCCGATTGTGTGCATGGTTGTACCTCCTTTTTCCTTTATTTCTATATGATGAATTTTTTCTGTTACCTGTAGTAATTTTACCTGAATGTCGGGCGTATGAAAAGGGTTCCAAAAAGAAGCAACCTCTCCTTAAAAGGAGTGAAATTACTTTTTTAAATGAAAAAAACATCCACTGGGGATGCTTTTTCTTCTTTTCTTAATACAGTACAGAAGGATCAATTGGCGCATATAAAGACGGATCGAAGTTTCCATCCATATTCATTAGTCGATATAGAGCATAAAAGTTACCTTCACCGTATGTCTGATCTTCATAGAATTGTGCATTTAGTATTTGGCCAGTCGGACTTACAAAGATGATTTCATCAAGAGCATCGTCTGTTGGATATGGATTATAGTAAACATCTCCTTCAAATGAGTTTAGGAATTCCACCGGGAAGCCGTAGCCACCTGCAATATATGTGTGAGCAATAAAGTTCACTGTATCGTTGCCACCGTAATAAACATAAAGATCTTCGTCAAACTCTGAATATGGATAAGGATATACATAGGCTAAATATGTACCACCTTCAAATTCATCTAGATCTTTATAAGTTGGTTGACCGAGTGCTGTGAATGTTTCATTTCTTGTTTGTGAAAGAGTTGCCCCGTTCAGCAGGATGTCTCCTGTTGCTTGGTTGTACGTTAATTTAACTGCTTCTCCATCACCTGCTGTTGTTTGGGTAAGCTTGTCACTGAACCAACTGAGGTATGCAGTTAATTCTTGGTTTACTGATGCTGGAAGGGCTTTGTAGCCTCCTGCTTGTTTAATCGCGACTGCACGTTTTTTCAGTCTGTCTAATTTCGCATAATCACTTTTCATTTTTGTGAATTCACTGTTGTAGTAGGAATCTGTGATCACAGCAATTAGTCTGTATTGAGAAACTTCATAGATGACGCGTTCTCTCGCTACTTTTGCCACTTTGACATACGTGTCATTTAAGTATTTACGATTTTTAGAGCCTGAAACTTTTCCGATTGCGCGTTCAACCTTTTTGATATCAGCACTGAATGCATCGTATTGCTCGTCGATGTAGTAAAGATCGCCATTGCTGATTGTTTGATTGAAGATATTTGTTTTTTGTAGCAGCTTTTTCCCTGCACCTACAGCGTTTGCATAGTTGATGTCTGTAGCAGCGCTTGATGTTGTTGGCAGGATCGATGCGGTGAATAAAGTAAGTAAAATTGCCAGAAGTATTTTCTTCATGTTCAGCCTCCGAAGTAGTAATAAAAACCTATTATAAATGTACTATTCTAGAAGACTGTTAGTCAATTTAAACTTAAAGGGGGATAATGGATAATATCTTAATTATAATCTACTTTTTTCCTTGAACAGAAGCAAAAAGAAGTTATCTCCATAAGAGATACTTCTAGTATTATCATATGGGAATATTTTTTTAGAGGTTTACTGAGTTTTGTATTTGCTCAGCCCTTTTGGGTTCATTTATTAGTCTGAAGCTCATTTATGTGGGTTCAATTTCATGTGAAGTCTATTAAATCAAACTGCTTTCTTAATTTAGATATTTCTCTTTCATTTTGGACGGTCTTTTCCCAAGTGTGTTCATGATCTAACTCAACTGATGAGAATCGACTGTTGATTTCATTATAGTACTTTTCATTTTCCAGTCGCACTTGTGTTAAATCTTCCTGTGTTGCTTTTTGGTCTTGTTTCATTTCTGAAATGTCTTGCTTTATTTCTGAAATGTCTTGTTTCATTCCTGAGATATCTCGTTTCATATCCTTAACTTCTTGTCTCGTTTCTTGTTGCTCCCTTTTCATATCCGTTTGCTCTTGTTTCA
>NZ_JBLUOI010000148.1:0-4316 GCF_048059995.1 Metabacillus sp. YM-086
TCTTTACCTAAGTTCAACGGCATTTCAATATTTTGCAGTGCTGTCATCCAAGGCATTAATACTGGTTTTTGAAAAACCATTCCCAATGACTCTTTCGTAGCATCTAAGGATATCTCCCCTCCTTTATCGGGAGAAAGTAGCCCTAACATTAACCTTAGCAAGGTAGATTTCCCACAGCCACTCGGACCTAATATTGATAAAAATTCACCTTTATAAATAGTAAGAGAAACATTGTTTAGTACTTTGACATCACCAAAAGATAGGGAGCAGTTTTCCATTGTAATGGCTATATCCTTATTCTGTTTTCCCTGCTCACTCATCAAAGCTACATGATCGGTAAGACGCTCAGACTGTTGCATCACAAGAGACTCCTCCTATTTAATAAAATCATTCGTAAATACATCGTTGATATTTTGTTCTTCCTTTAAAAATCCTAAGTCCAATAAATTTTGTTGTAGGTAGTTCCATTCAGCTTCATCCATCTTACCTAGCGGACTCTTTTCAGGTTGAAGAAGTGGTACACTTGCCTTCATCATACTAATCTCATGATCAAGCTTTAAATCCTCACTATACTCCAAACCAAATTCAGCCGCTTCCTCTGGATGATCTATTGCGTACTGCCAACCTTTCATAGATGCTTCAACAAAATTCTTTACTAAGTCCGGATCCTCTTTAATTAAATCCTCTTTCGCAAACAGCGTATCCGCATAAAAGTTAATATCGTAATCTTTAGGCTGTATAACATTTACCTCATATCCCTCTTCTTGAGCAGCAATCACTTCATTGATCACGTAGCCAGGCCACGCTTTTACTTGACCACTCAATAATGGACTTAAGTCATACTTAACTGGCATTTCTTCAATACTTTCTCCATCAATTCCAGAGTTTTCTACCATCGCTCTATATGTTAACTCTTCATTACCACCCAATTTCACACCGACTGTTTCACCGACGAGATCTTCAATTGTCTCTACACCAGAATCTTTTAAGCTAAATAACGCAAATGGTGATTCACGGTATATAACAGAAAGCGCTTGAACCGGTACACCTTTCTCTCGAGCTAACAGAATTTGATCAGCTCCAGTTACACCAAAATCCTCATCTCCTGAAGCAACCATTTGAACAGATGGGAAATCTGCTCCACCAGGGCGAATTTCAACATCCAAACCAGCTTCCTCGTAATACCCCTTTTCTTTCGCTGCATAAAAACCAGCAAATTGCGCTTGATGAATCCATTTTAATCGTAAGACAACTTTCTTTAATCCTTTTTCTTCATCCGAACCTCCCGATGAGGAAGCTTGTTCTCCTGCCCCGCACGCTGATAACAAAAGCATAATAATTGTTATGAATGATAAAAGAGTCTTTTTGTTTTTCATGCTTTTTCCTCCTAATTTTATTATTTTGTTAGGTTGATAGAATTAAAGCTTTCTAAAATACTGATGACTTTCTCAGAATCTGAAACACTCCCAAACACGCCACCTTGCATTTTCACCATATTAAGTGCAGCTATATGATTTGAATAATCAGTTGCACCTGTACAATCCTCTAATATCAAACATTCATAGCCCCTATCATTCGCCTCTCTCATAGTTGTATGAACACAAACATCTGTTGTAATTCCCGTAAGGATGATGTTCTTTACGTTTTTATTCCTTAAAATCAGGTCTAGATCAGTTGCATAGAAGCTCCCTTTTCCAGGTTTATCAATCACGATTTCTCCCTCGATTGGACTGAGTTCATCAATAATCTCCCATCCAGGTTCACCTCTAACAAGAATTCTCCCAGCCGGACCCTTTGAACCAATCTCAGCTCCAATTTGTGCACTTCGCCATCTTTTATTTTCTGGTAAATCAGAAAGGTCTCTGTGATGACCCTCTCTTGTATGAATGATTGTAAGTCCCTCAATTGTTCTTGCTTTTTCTAATAGTTTCTTAATAGGATTTATAGCTCTTGCAGTTAATGAGATATCATAACCCATTTGCTCTACATATCCACCTCGCCCACAAAAGTCCACTTGCATATCAATGATCATTAATGCTGTTTCACAAGGCTCTAAAGGACCATTAAACGGCCAAATGTACGGTGATGCCTCTACTTGCATGATTACAATCCCCTTCCATCTAATTTAGTAACAGTTAATGTTAATTATTGTTACATTAAGTGTTTAATTAAGTTACATACAACTATACACTATATGCTTTTGTGTTGTCTTTATGAAAATTCACAATGTTTAAACTATTTGTTTTGTTAATAACTCTAAATAGACGGTAATTCATGTTATATTTTCTAACAAAAGTATTAGATTTTTGAAATAACATTGATTACACAAATAAGCAACTACTCTTATATACACTAGTTTCTATATACTAAAGCACCACAGAACTGTATATGATCCCTCAAGTAATCGGTTGTATTTTCATGACCTGAAGACACTCATTCTCAAAAGTTACAACTTAACGGCTGTGTAAGAAAAGAACAATTAGAATGTGAAGTTTTTAAATTTGGGGCAAGTTAATTTATGCGTTATCGAGGCAATTCAAAGAGGTTTATAAATTTAAGCACTTTCAGATCGAAAATAAAAAGAGGGGAGTTACATCAGGAATCGAACTAGTACAGACAACGACAAAATTCGGGTGGTGCCAGGCACCACCCGAATTTCCTTAACCTACTCTCTATCTCTACCTTTCTCTAGGAAGGATTTCTCTACTTTATTGTTCTGCTTATTAGCCTTATCTTTCACTGATCCTTTACCTTTCTTTGCAACTTCAGAACCAACTGAAGCAAAGATGCTATTGGCTAGCAGGCGATAGCTTGATTGCGTATGTGCTCTAAAGGCAAGGTCGTTTGCAAATAGAGTAATGTTTGAGTCTTCAAGATTTTGAGTAAATGCTAGTGTTTGACCTTTGGCTGCGTCATGACCAGGCCACCAGCCAGCAACGTAGAAATCATCACTGTTACTTACTGTTGCCAAAACTTGAGCATCCTTAGGAACAGACGTAATCCATGCACCATTTGTTGTGTATAACAGCTCACTCGCCTCGTATCCAGAGGTTAGGATATGATCATTTACGTTTGCTTTTAATAACCCTTCATGACCAGCGCTTGTGTAATCGAAGCTGTAACCTTCTCCTAGCACTCCGCTGTTTTTCACAGCATTCAAAGCATAGACTCCAATTCCAACATAAGCCTTCCCATCCAGACTATTAACATCAAATGAACTACCATCACTAACAACAACGTCTGCATCTGCAGTAGAACTAACTAACTCAAAGCCTAGTTCTTTTAGTGAAAACTTTAATTGAGCTGACCCTGTTACTGCTACTTTAGGAAGAGTTAATTTTTCTGTTTTTATGTTTTGTGTTGTACCAGCTGATGAAGCCTCGTAGTAAAAATCTTCATACTGTAGTAAATCCTTTGTATTAACGATATAGTCACCTTTCTTTACTTTTCCCTTTGCTTCCATTGCCTTTTCAACGACTTTTCCATCTTTTAAAAGCTCATTAATTAATTTTACCGTGTCATTATTTGTGTTAGATAAAATTTGTTTTGGTGCCTTGCCAACTACATCACCAGTTGGTAATGTTACGCTGTCTACCTCTTTTGTAACCTTGGCAAAAGCATTCTCCACACGAACTTCATCCAAATCAAATCCTCTTAAGTCAGAGAAATTAACAACGATCGGATCGTACATTGCACCCCAGTCTGACACATCGTCACCTTTGTAAAGCATCGCATTAGCTAGACCACGTTTTGCTTGATTCATTGGCACGATATATGTTCCCTTTGGATATGCAGCTCCATTTACTTTCGCTGTTTTTGTGGTTTGCTCTACTTTCACTCCATTACGAAGTAAATATTCAACCATCTTTGTTGCTTCTAGTGGATTCTTTTGTCCATTTTCATCAACCGGAATCACGTAATATTCAGGGAAGAAGTTTTCATTCTCTCCTCTTGTACGTCCAATTGATTCACCGGCTGCATTTACAAAATACTCATCAACCGCACGATTATCTTCACCATTTACTCCACGTTTGAAGATTTCAAGCTGATTTTTATACAATTCATCTTTGTTTTCTGTTACATAAAGCGTTGCCCCAAGGCCTGTTGCATACATAGCATCATAACCATTTTGGCTTAGTGCTGGCGTCTCAATTGTATGACCAAGTGAACCGTGCAGCATTGCATACATTGCCGTATAAGCAGGCGTCATATCATCCCAGCCATCGCCATAATCAAGTGCTGGAATTTCATAAGAATCATAGGCTGAGTTACTGATTCCTGCTTCACCCATTGCATGTGCTTGCTCAATCATGTTT
>NZ_JBLUOI010000149.1:0-4141 GCF_048059995.1 Metabacillus sp. YM-086
TCTGATGAAGAACAGGATTTTAGTTGCGAATAAATACATGTAGAGTTCTTTTCCACGTGCCAATAAATCATTACTCCACGTCCCCTATATCGAATATGCCATTCAGTCAACAAGTTCTGATCCCAAGCCCCAAACTTTTTACTATCAGATGCACATGCAGTTGTTCCTTCACCCCATACTTCTGTTACACGAGCATCTAGAATGGCATTGGTTACCTTTGAAATGGCTTGCCGTAGGTTCTCTTTATGGATGAATTTCCGCCGTACATAGAGTAAGTCCTTGTAACTTTCCCCATGTTCACCAGCCGCAATTCGCTTTAATCCTGTGTTTGTTCCCAATCCATATAAGCAAAGAATAAGTCTTCGTTGCAGTGTTTCCTTATCAAGGATCTCACGATTACCTAGCGTTTGGAACACATCTGTCAGATGTACACGTAAATCTGCCTCTTTTAAAATATCCAAAAGATTGGTCATGGGCCAACGCTTCATGACCTCTGCCTTTACGAGATTTAGGTTAACCGGTTCAGCCTGTGCCTGTAAAGGTGACACAGAAATCCAGCCATTTCCCTTACTCAATATACGTACCTTGGAGTTATTTTTAACACTTCTATTTAATTTCTCGAGAGCCGTATTCATACTCTGTTTCAGTTCGTGAATAAGTGTTTGTACTTCAAGGGGCTTACAAAGCGCTTCATAATGTTTTTCTCTATTTTGTTCAAAATCTTTTGGTAAATCTTCCTCTGGGTTTCTATACCGATCAGCTCCGACTACCCATACTTCTTTACAACGTAATCGATCTCGCAGAGCTTGGAGTACACAGATTTCATAATTCATTCGGTTTACACGGTTTGTTTCTTTATCAATGACCGTATCAATCCAACCTGGCTTAACGATTCCTTCAATTGGGATATAATCTGTTTCATTATATGTATACTGATTGGTAAGCTTATATTGTGTAAGTAAATCAATTGCATCTATCACAGGTCGATGCACATCATTATTGGATTGAAATTCTAGAATATCAAGTAAAGCTGGAACCATTCTTCTGTAATGAGTACCGTAGGAGGATCTCATAACAGTATGTACTTTTTGTTTATAGGAGGGACCTGTACGTTTCATTTCCTTCACAATATCTTTTAATTTATCTTCGCCTACGACAGGAAATAAAACATCTCGCACAATACCGTCTGGTTGTTCCACTGCCTTTTCAGCCATGCGGAACAATACGTTTGTCTTCCCACTTACTTTACGAAAATCCCGTAAAAATTCTTTTTCTACTTTTCGTTCCGCCCGAGCACCGATTCGATGAACAATTTCGATAATGAGCTCAACTAAGTTATCCGTAATTTCTCTACCTCTACACCAAATGAAAGCTGCCAATAAAGTATAACGGATCGGATCAGGATGCCTGCGCAACTCTCTAATATCTTCAGAAACAGCTCGCTGTCTGTACGTTCGGATCATCTTGGGTGAAACACCGTAGAATAAATTTGGTGGAAGCTGTATATCTCGTACTGTTCGTAGTTTTTCTATCTCTTGAAATAAACTGTCTAACCCGATTCTTCCAGGATCAGATACAAGCTCTCGGAAACTGAGAATGGTTTGATCTTTTTCTATCTGTTCTGTATGGGACCAAGTACGTATAAACGTATCTAACTTAGATTGAGAGTGATCAGAAAGTTTAGAGTAAATGGATTGAGAAATCCGGTCCTCATACTGATAAATGGCTGACTTGATGTTTCGCTCTAAATGGTCATGAGCTGGGGGAACAATTTGTTGTTTTCTTAGGTAATGTAGTACATGTTTTCTTACTCTGTCTATTTGTAGCTCCTGCGGTAAGATGTTAGCCTGAAGCCAGGATTTTACTTGTTCCATATCAGTAAGGGTGCTGTCCCTAAATCCCATGTAATCGCGAATTTGAGCACGATGATATTTAATTGACCTTCCGTCCCAATCATACGCTTGAAATAAATCCGCAGGTACATCTACTTGCTTGGCAATGTATTGAATAACATCTTTACTTATTTCCTGTTTCCCTTTTGGAAAACGTCCCTGATATTGAAAGACCTTTAGTAGAACGGCAAACCCCAGTCGTGTTCCTCCATATCTGTTTCCGAGTAAACGCATTTCTTCTGGAATAACGGTAAAATGTTCAATAAGTTCTTCTAAGTCCCAATTTTGCTTCACTTTGTTTTTCCTCCTTATCATACGTATCAGCAAAATCTTATAGGAATTCAGAATATAAAAAAAGTCCCTAGAGTCAGGACTGAATCAATAAAAAGATTTACTTTGCCCCTGGTTGCACGAACGCTGGTACTGGGCCTCTTTGTGATTTTTATTGATTATGCATGATTTTATACAACGTTGATAGATCAACTTTTTCAGGGTATTCACTTACTTTTTGTTAGTGGTCTTTTTGCATAAAATCCTGTATGAAAAAAGAGTGTATATTAAGATTTTCTTGGATACTTTTGGGGTTCTTCAAGGAGTCGTTGTTTTTAAGTGGATATTTTTAGTCTGTTCCTGTTCCTGGGCCGTTAATATTAATTCTATTATGTTTTAAAACTTCCCCTAAATTATCTGCTTGTTTATTTTCATTAGGTTTAGTCATTCCAGATTTCTTTTCAAAATAAACGGTAATACCACCAATAATAACAATAGGTACTAAGAAATATAACCAAATCACAGAAAAATACCTCCTAATTTTTTATTTACTCATTACATCATATCATGATGTTAATGAGTTCCCTATTTTTAACAATTATGTTAGGTGGGTGTACAAGTATTTTGTAAAATATACATTATCTTATTTATATGTCATTAATATATAAATGTTTCATTGTTGTTATTGGAAAGGGGTTAGTACCATATATACGAATCCCATACACTAGTATTTAAAGATGAATTATAACCTACATAATCAGGGTCATCCATTTTGCCATTTTCTCTTATCTCACCCATTGATTGTTCAGTCATAGTGTGTTTTCCACCTTCTGGACAAGGCACATAATATTGTGTGATAACCTGATCTTCTTCTTTGATTGAATGTTCATGATTAGATGCTCAAAACATCGTGATAATAATACTCTTCTTCATAAAAATCCTCCTTAATAAAATTTTATAACTTTAGAAATTTATTTAGTAATTCGAAATAAATAACCATATACATCTGAAAAATCCAATAAAATACAATTTTAGTATTTTATACCTATAAACATATTCAACAATGTAAATTAACCTATAGAAAAGCCACCCTAGTTATATAACAAGGATGGCTTAGTTTAGACTTTAGTAGAAAGTTAAAGTGGTATCTTAGATACTACTTTTCTCTAAGTTAATTGTATTAAGCTTTTTTCAACTTATTCTTCAGTTCTTGCAAGTTTTTCAGCACCCTCTGGACTTAAATTGATTTTAACTTTGAATATTGATAGATTTTGATTTGAGATTTTCCCTGTTACAAGACATTCTTTCTCAGGCTGATAGGATTTTAAAATGATTTGATCGTTATTTACATAAATGGCAAGCGAATTGCTTTCTTCAATTTCCATACTTCAAGTAGTCCTCTTGGAAGGGTTATTCTTCCTAATGGATCGGTTTTTCTTACGATTCCTGTGGATCTCATTTTAATTTCTCCTTTTAAGAAAACCACCCATGTCAGGCAACTAGGGTGGTTGGTTTTAGACCATTGCTATCCTTTATAAATGCCTCTCCCTCTTGGTGTTACAGCACTAAGAGTCTTTTTTATTATATAGCTATAATTGAGTCTTGATCTACACTTTTTATCTTTCCAACTCTGAATGGTTTTGACGATAATTCTTTCTTTTCTTTTTACTTTCATACTCTTGAGTTTTTGTTGTCTATTCATTTCTTTTCCTGCTATTTCAATGCCTTTGATAACTGCATCTAATAAGCCAAGTCCTTTTTCTTGGAATTGAATTTGCTCTTTAAATTCAGGAACTTTGACTTCTATTTCACTTAATATATTTTTTTGACTTTCAAACTTAGTTCTATCTGAAATGCCTTCTTTGTTCATGTATTCTTGATAGTTATTACGAGCAATGACAGCACGATCATACTCTTGTTTTGCTGATTTAGAAATAAGCATTTTGCCTTTTAAAAATGGATTGTTTTCATATTTTTCA
>NZ_JBLUOI010000150.1:0-4040 GCF_048059995.1 Metabacillus sp. YM-086
AATTTTTTGAGAAGGAACAAGCCATAATCAGTATTCCAGTACCAGCTGATGATGCTGAAACTGCTACAACAGAAACAGAAGAGTCTGCTGCTTTACCTGAGTTTGAAAACAGACTAGTCGATTTGAAAGAAGAGGATGGATATGCTGTTGAAGTATATCAAGAGTATGAGGTGTATAAGGACGAGCAAGGAAATGTAATAGAACGAATTCCGACGGAGAATTACCACTACTTACGATATAAGGAGTAGGTTCTAAACAAATTAAAATGGGACTGTCCATCTAGACAGCCCCTTTGTTTACATAAACTCATAAAAATAACGGATAACATGGAAAAACACAGGTGAGGTATAGGTTAAACTATCAACACGTGTTAAATAGCTTTTTTGTACGTTCTTTAGTTTTTCACGGTCCCCTATAAGCAAATCACGCTTTAAAACTGAAATGGTCAAACTTCCAAAAAATCCACTTAAGCTAATCAATATACCTGATATGATACCAAATTTTAAGTCGAGTGGTGTTAAATAAGGATAAATAAAGTATGCAATTGTAGTTGTAACAATGGTTGCACCTATATACCCTTCCCATGTAATGGTAGGATTCGCTGAGGGTACTACCTTTCTTTTCCCTATATAAATCGAAATCAAATAATGAACAACATCATTCACTTGTGTTAATACGACGAGAAAAAGAACTAAATTTGCTCCATGTTCTGGTGTTGCAAATTGATAATAAGCTAAATGACTTAACCCAAACACCATTAACATTAGTCCCCACTGTGTTGAGCTTACTGAACGCAAAAAACCACTTGTACCTTTACCTAGAAGCCTGGGTAGAGGTAAAAACAAGAAAACATAGACAGGAATGAACACGATAAACATTCCATACCATCCGATATAAATCCAATAAAACTGTACAGGAATTGCTAAATACGACCAAAGAAATAAGCGCCGATCAGCTTTTCTCGTTTTCATCATAGAAAAATACTCTTTCAGAGCAAAAAAACATAAAATCATTAGTGACAACAACGAAACAACTGGATTAAATAAAGTAGCCATACAAAATACGGCAAACATTCCCCACCAAGTTTTTACTCTTAAAAATATAGCGGTAAAATCCTTCTCGGGCTCCCTTTTGCTCATGAATATAAAAACTATGCTCACACTACTTAATACAATTAAAAAGATCGATAAGGTCCAAAGTGTTGTAATCAAGTTTTCACCCACCAAAAAAATGAAATATTGTATAATTAAGGATAGAGTATTTCAGGAAGATATAAAAGAGGGAAGTAATATGACAGCCAAAACATATGTTTATATTTTGCTCACTGATACTGGGACATTGTTTACAAAGTCTATTAAAAAATATACAAAGGCTCCATATAATCATGCCTCCATTGCCTTTGATCCAACTTTAAATGAAATGTACAGCTTTGGTAGGAAAAACCCCAGTAATCCAATTAACGGTGGTTTTGTAAAAGAAGATGTTTACACAGGAACTTACAGTAAGTACCCCGACACAACCTGTGTCATATATAAGCTTGAAGTATCAAATCGTGATGTAGAAAAGATGAGACGTGTTTTAAATGTTTTTATCAAAAATCAAAGAAAGTTTCTATATAATCTATTCGGTGTTTTAGGGGTATCCCTTAATGAACCAGTTGAATTTAGTAACTCCTATTTTTGCTCACAGTTTGTGGCTGAAATTCTTCAACGCTCTGGAATCAAATTATGGGATAAACTCCCTGCTTTAATTACTCCTGATGATTTCCGTAAAAGTGATAAGTTGCAGCTTGTTTATGAGGGAAAGTTAACAGAATACCCTGCTATTAAAAGAAACCAATCTTAAATAACAAAAAGGGAGAGTCCACTCTCTCCCTTTTTGTTATTTATCAATTTTAATTTTTCGTAAAAAGTCTTGTCTTTGCTGCTTGCGAAAATGCTCTTTTACCATATAGGCAACGCCTTGCTGATTATTTGAACGTGTTACCCAGTCAGCTGCATGCTTCACTTCAAATGGTGCATTCCACATTGCTACCCCCAAGCCTGCAGACTTAATCATTTCAATATCATCGTCTGAATCACCAATAGCCACCGTTTCATGCAATGGTATCTTCAAATGGCTAGCAAGGGCACGCAAGCCGTTTTCCTTTGAAACCCCTTTTCTAACAATCTCAAAACTCTTAGATTTACTGCTGGTTTTTAGATCAACTTCATCAAAAGCCTCTTGAATTAATTTTTCCGCCTCTTCTTTTTCTTCATCATATTTGAAATGAACATCGATTTTCGTGGCAGAAACCGGCTCATCTCTAAGTGTGTCTCCTAATGAATCCACAAATTGAACCGGATAAAACATTGAATCTGATGTATTAAGGATTGACTTACTAAGTAAATTTGAAGCAATTTTTTTTCGATTTCCAATTGAAAAGCGTTCATGTGTAAGACGGATATTGCAATTAAAATTCTCCAACACTTGAACAAGATTAAACGTTAAATCTTCAGATAGTCGCTTCTCATAAAAAGGCTCATCTAGATTTTCGGAAATAAATGCTCCACCATGTGTGACTAAAAATGAATCTAGTTTTAATGCTTTAGCAAGCTTTTTGGCAGATTGAAAATGCCTATTTGTTACAAGCGTCACGTAGACCTCTTTTTCTTTCACAAAATCAATTGCTTCCTTCGTTGACGCTTGGAGACGACCATTTGAACGAAGCAAAGTTCCATCGATATTCAATGCAAGTAATCGGTAAAAAGTCACAGCGAGTCCCCCTTCTACAGATGTCTAAAACCTATTATGAGGTTATGTCCTTCTTTCGAAAAATAGAACAAGAGTGGTGGTGGTGTGATGAAATGTTTGGAATTTATATGTTTTTTTCAATCATACCTAAACATAAAAAAGCAGAATGGTTTTCCCATTCTGCTAAAGAGCTAGTACATATTTATGTATGTCTTATAAGCTTCCGTACATTTCCTCAAGTGGTTTCATAATAATTTTATTTAGTTCTGTAACAACCATACTTAAGCGTTGCTCTGCCGCCATAAGTTGGGCAATTTTTTCGTGTTGTTGAACAAGTTGAACAGATTTTTGTGCCTGTTCAATTTCTTCTTGTGTAATTTCTTGTCCAGACATTTGCTTTTGTTGAAGATTTAGTTGGATGTTACGGAAGTTTTCGAACATCTTACTTGCTGATTCATCTGCGTTCACTTCATCGTAAAGATTTTTTAACGCTTTGAAATCATCACTTTCACGTAGAGCTTTTTCTAAATTGTATGCAACATCATATAAGTTTTCAGGCATATGATGAGCCTCCTTTCTAGTATTAACCTATGTAGGCTCCTTCTCCACTATAACAAACTATTTTCATCTCTGCATAGAAAACCAGCTATTTTATTGAATGAACATGACAATTATCGCTTGTAATCCCCCAATGATCCCTCCAAGTAGCGCTCCAAGATAGGTAATCATTTTAAATTCTTTCCTTGATATTGAAAGAATAATGTCCTCTAGTCTTTCTACTGCGAAAGACTCTACTTGTTCCCGTACAACATCTTCAAGCTTCAGCTGTTTTAAAATTTCATCTAAATGAGAAATAAGGTATTTAGTTGAAACATCAACTACCATTGGAAGCCATTCTTTTATGATTTTCTCTTCATTTGGTTTTAAGTAAGTGGAAATTGGCTTGGATAGAAGCTCATCAACCTTCAATGTATCGATAACAGTATCAAGAATGCGAGATCCTTTTTCAACAAAACCCCATTTTTGATCAAGCTCATTAAAGGTCATGTCTTGAATAGAATTCCATTCGCGCCCAATTAACGTCGTAACTAACACTTTCGTTTCGTCGTTTTTCAAAAACTTAATCACTTCTGGCTGTACCTTATCAACCAGGCTTTCATTTCCTAAAAACATTCCAATCATATTACCTAGCATTCCTCTAGTTGCAAGAAAATCTTCAATCATTTTACCAAGCTTTTGCTTACCTTCCTTGCTTTCAAAATATGAAATGCCTTTATCAACAATAAATTGAGTCACCTTTGGAATAG
>NZ_JBLUOI010000151.1:0-3993 GCF_048059995.1 Metabacillus sp. YM-086
AGGATCTGAACGAACAAGCTGACGCGGAGATTCGCCGCTTATCGCAAGCCGATAGTCCGAACACGGAAGTTAAGCTCCTGCGCCGATGGTAGTTGGGGGTTTCCCCCTGTGAGAGTAGGACGTTGCCAAGTAAGAAGAGAAAAAGATCAGTAGAGATACTGGTCTTTTTTTGTTTTATTAAAAGGTAGTTAAACCGAAGGTTTGAATATAAGAATTAGAGACAAAGTAAACCTACTATCCTGAGGCTTAGGTGAAACAAGAAGAACAAGCTGACGTGGAGATATTCTCACTTTCTCAACCACTTTTATCGTTCATTCCCCTTATGAACGACACAACACGCTCTGTTCCAACTACTTTTAATGTTTATTCCCCCTGTAAGAGTTTGGGCATCGTTAAGTAAGATGTTTAAAAATAGTGTAATGGACTTTAAATATCAACAAATTTCTCCAAATATCGGGTAGTGACAGGCACCACAAAACAAATTCCCCCACCCCAAACATTTTTAGTATTTTTATCCTGTTTTAGTAAATCTTAATAAGTACAAATGTAGAAATGCTATTTAGTCAGAGGTGTAAATTTTGTTTTTAGATAGGATTAATAGTGAGAGTAGATTACTTATATTTGCCTTTTTCATCATATGTTTGTACCTTTCTCCTCTCTTTCTTTTAGGTGAGAATGCACATATAAGGGTGCATGATAATCTTGACTCCAATTTAGCATGGTATAAGGTGTTGAGTGAGAGTGGGCAAATGCTTGGTTCAAGCGAAGCGAAGATTCCTCAGGTTATAAATGGATTACCCAGAAATGCATATGGAACAGAATTTAGTCTTATTGTTTGGCTCTATGCTATTTTCCCAACTATGGTTGCTTATGCTTTAAGTCAAACCATAACAAGGGTTTTTGCCTTTATAGGAATGTACTTATTATTAAAGGATCATTTTCTGAAGCGCAAAGAATATACCCTTATTAATGTTGGAGTGGCATTAGCATTTGCATTAACACCATTCTGGCCCTCAGGGATGCTTAGTACACTAGGTATGCCTTTAGCTTTATGGGCATTTTTACATATAAGAAATGGGAAAAGGACTTGGAAGCAGTTTCTGGTATTAACTTTACTGCCTCTATATTCAAGTATTGTATTAGGGTTTTTCTTTTTTTTATTTGGAATGGGTGTGTTTTGGTTAGTTGATTTTATAAGAGGAAAACGCAATTATTATTTTCTGTTAGCTCTTATATATATGACTGGTATGTTTTTGGTTGTTGAGTATAGATTGGTTTATTCATTTTTGTTTGATGATGAGCCTAATAGTAGAGATGAATATTTTCATGCGAGGCTATCGCTATGGAGGGTCATTCGCTTAACCTTTAAGAACTTTGTGCTAGGTCACACACACGTAATGACAGTTCATGGGATCTTTATCCTGACAGTAACTATTATTTCGTTATATATAGTCATAACTAAAAAGTTATGGAAAGAAGAAAGGGTGTTTCTCTTTCTCTTTATACTTAATTTTGCATTATCTACTTGGTATGCCTTTTGGTTTTATAAGGGCTGGCTGCCACTAACAAAGAGATTTCATGTTATGGATACTTTCAATTTTGCTAGATTTCACTTTTTGAGGCCTCTAGTTATATATGTTGGCTTTGCTCTAGGGCTAAAAATCATTTGGAATTACAGAAAGAGCTGGAAACCCTATGCTTTTTTCTTCATTATTGCACAAATTGTTTTACTCCTAGGATTTAATGATGAGGTTATCTATCATAAGAAGCCCTCTGTGAAAGAGTTTTATTCAGAGTCACTTTTTAAAGAAATTAAATCTTATATAGGATTACCTCAAAATAGCTATAGAATTGCTAGTATTGGCATTCATCCGGCAATTCCGCAATATAACGGTTTTTATACACTGGATACATATAATAACTTTTATCCCTTGAGCTATAAGTATGAATTCAGAGAAATTATTGAAAAGGAACTCGAGAAAAACAAAACAATAAGAACATATTTTGATGAGTGGGGTGGACGATGCTATATCTTCACCGATGAACTTGGTAAGCATTATATGTTTAAGAAGAATTCTAAAAAAACGTTAAAAAATCTCGAATTAAATATGGAAGCATTCAAAGATTTAGGAGGTTCATTTATTTTTTCAGCTGTTCCGATAGAAAACGCAAGTGAGAATAATCTAGTACTAGAGAAGACATTTCAAAGTGAATCTTCAGTTTGGAAAATCTATTTATATAAAGCAATGTAAAACTTGGGAGGTACTAAACAGATGGAACCGATACTTACAATAGTCGTACCCTGCTATAACGAAGAAGAGGTGTTGCCTGAAACTTTAACTGTACTGATTGATAAATTAGATGAGCTTATAGAAGGCAGGCTAATATCAAACCAGAGTAATATATTACTTGTAGATGATGGGAGCAAAGATCAAACTTGGTCGATTATCTATAAAGAAAGCTTACAAAATAAAAAAGTACATGGTATAAAACTAGCAAGAAATGTTGGACACCAGAGTGCGTTATTAGCAGGACTAATCACTGCAAAAGATTCGTCAGATTGTGTTGTATCTATCGATGCAGACTTACAAGATGACGTAGATGTTATAAATGATTTTATCCTAAAGTATAATGAAGGCTTTGATATTGTATATGGTGTAAGAGATAAACGAGATACTGATCAATTATTTAAGAAAACAACTGCAGAGGCATTCTACAAGGTAATGCAAAAACTAGGTGTAAATTTAATCTATAATCACGCTGATTATCGCTTAATGAGTAAAAGAGCTGTTGAGGAGTTAGAAAAATTTGAAGAAGTAAATTTATTTTTAAGGGGAATAGTTCCTTTAATAGGGTTTCCATCTACATCTGTTTATTATGATCGAAAAGAAAGATTTGCTGGTGATACAAAATATCCTTTAAAGAAAATGATTTCCTTTGCTTTTGAAGGGATTACCTCTTTTTCAGTAACACCAATAAGGTTTGTTTTACTTCTAGGAATGCTCTCCTTTTTTACTAGTTTGTTATTTGGATCATATTTTGTAACTTTAAAGTTTATAGGAGAAACAGAAACAGGGTGGACATCATTAATTACATCTATTTGGCTAATTGGAGGATTACAGTTAATAGCCATTGGATTAATTGGCGAGTACATTGGGAAGATTTATAAAGAGTCAAAAAGGCGACCAAGATATAGTATTGATATAAATACTTTAGGTTTAACAAAACAACTTATTAAAAGGAATATTGAAACTGATGCTTCAGACCATAAAGAATTACTATAATAAGTCAAACACAATTATACGATTTATTGGAGTGGGGATCATAAATACGATCATTGGGATCTCTTCGATTTTCCTTCTATTAAATGTATTTGGTTTCTCCTATTGGATATCAACTTTTATAGGAAATGGTATAGGAGCTATAATTAGCTATATTCTTAATAGGAATTTTACGTTTAATAGCAATGTTAGTAATAAAAAAGGAATCGTTCTATTCTTATTTGTCATAGTAGTAAGCTATTATGTCTCTTACAATATAGGATACAGTTTGATAAATAAGAATGTTCTAAGTACCAATTTATATGGAGAAGAGCTTTCGATATTGTTAGCTGCATTTATCTATACAGTATTGAATTATTTAGGACAGAGATACTTAACATTTAAACAAATATGAAACTATTACCAGTTGATAGTTATGAATAATATTGGTATGATATAAATCCAGTCACGAAATACCAAGTGATTGGGTAATCCTAATTATTATCTTCTGAAAAAACATCTTAAAAAAGTTTGACATAACATTTTATACGTGTTAGGATAATAATCCAGTCGTTGAGATATATGACTTGGACAAGATATGATCTTTGAAAACTAAACAAAACCAAGCGTGCAAATGTTAATTTCGATTAACAAAAAACGTACTATATAGTACAAACTTTTATGAGCTATATCAACTCTTTATTGGAGAGTTTGATCCTGGCTCAGGACGAAC
>NZ_JBLUOI010000152.1:0-3809 GCF_048059995.1 Metabacillus sp. YM-086
TGATAAAAATTGCTCCATCCATTTTATCGGCAGATTTTGCCAAATTGGGAGAGGAAATCAAAGATGTAGAAAAGGGAGGTGCAGATTATATTCATGTTGATGTGATGGACGGCCACTTTGTTCCTAACATTACGATTGGGCCACTTATTGTCGAGGCTATAAGACCCGTAACAAAGCTTCCTTTAGACGTTCATTTAATGATTGAACAACCTGATTTGTATATTAAAGAATTTGTCCGTGCAGGAGCCGACATCATCACTGTTCATGTAGAAGCTTCTAAACATCTGCACCGAACAATTCAACTTATTAAGTCTGAAGGTATAAAAGCTGGTGTTGTGTTAAATCCACATACGCCAATTGAGTTAATATTACACATTCTTGAGGATATTGATATGGTATTGTTCATGACAGTTAATCCAGGCTTCGGTGGTCAATCATTCATTCCGCAAGTCTTACCTAAGATAAAGGCATTAGCTGATATGATTAAAGAAAAGAACCTTTCGGTTGATATCGAGGTTGATGGCGGGATTAATGAAGAAACAGCTAAGCAATGTGTTGCTGCAGGAGCAAATGTTTTAGTTGCCGGTTCTTTTATTTACAATAAGCCGGACCGTCAGGCTGCAATACAAAGTCTTAAGCAAGCAGTTCTATCTTAAGAACAAAAACCGTCATAAAATAACTCAAGGAAACTCATCCTATTACAGTAGACTGCTAAGTGATAGGAGGGGGCAGAGTGAATATTTTAAGGGAAGATGTTGCCATAATTGAACAAGCGTTAAAGGTTGCTTTACAAAATAGTTCAGATTATGAGGAAATTTCTCAGTATGAATCAGTATTACAAAGGCTTAAAAGCGTTAGTACGGACGCTCAGCATGATGGTTTTAGATATGATTATGATGATAATATGCAATAGAATGAAAGAAAAGGAGTTCTGGCATTTCGCATGCCAGACTTTTTTCGTAGTGAGGAGATAAAATGAAAACAATAGCACTAGTAGCAGGAGGTCCCAAGGAAAATCTTGCTGACTTAACAATATATAATCAAAGAGAAATAATGTGGGTGGGGATAGATAGAGGTGTCCGTTATATTGAAGAAGCAGGATTAACACCTGCAAATGCATTTGGAGACTTTGATTCCATTTCGAGTGAAGAACATAAAAGGTTGAAAAAGGATCTTCCACATTTATCTACATATCCTTCCGAAAAAGATCAAACAGATACTGAAATAGCTCTAGAATGGGCAATTAATCAAAAACCAGACCGAATATATCTTTTTGGAGCCACTGGTGGACGAATTGATCATATGCTTGCAAATTTGTATCTCCTTATTAAATCACCCTCTACTCTATCAAAAATTAAATTGATTGATCGTCAAAATCATATCACGCTCTATGGCCCAGGAACATATAAAGTAAAGAGGAAAAATGAATTACGTTATATTTCTTTTATCGCCTTAACCCCTGATGTCATAGGCCTGACACTTGAAGGATTTAAATATCCTTTAAAAAATTGTCATATTAGGCTTGGATCAACATTATGTATTAGTAATGAACTCATTTATGAAGTAGGTACTTTTTCTTTCCTAGACGGCATATTAATAATGATAAGAAGCCGAGATTAAATTGTTGGTAAAAGACAATAGGGGATAGCGTCATTTTTTTACAGAGTATGAATATAATTTAAAGAAATGATTTATTTTATTATGACGCTTGAGCACCTTTGAACAAGCATGAAGACTTGTTTAAGATTTGGTTGAGGAGGGAAACAATGAAATTTTATACGATTAAGTTACCGAAGTTTTTAGGAGGAATAGTTCGAGCAATGCTCGGTTCGTTTAAAAAAGATTAAGAAAAAAAGCACCGTGATTATCGGTGCTTTTTTTCTTAATCCAGTGTTTTCTCTATAAAAGAAAAAACAAAGCTGCAGAATGCGGCTTTATTTTAACTGGATTGTTTTATAGAATGTTAAAGTTAACATCCATATAGAGAGAGCTTAATATAAATTAAACTCGCTCAACTTTACCTGATCTTAAAGCGCGAGCAGATACATATACTCTTTTTGGTTTACCGTTAACTAAGATGCGAACTTTTTGAAGGTTTGCGCCCCAAGTACGTTTGTTAGCGTTCATCGCGTGTGAACGTGCATTACCTGAGCGAGTTTTTCTACCAGTAACAACGCATTTACGTGCCATGTTATTCCCTCCTTACTACAAAAAAACCTTACATATTTTACGTTAATCATGTACATTGCCATGAGATACTTTAATAATTTATCACAACTCAAATGAGATTGCAATACTTCAACGTTAGTCTTTCAAGAATTTTTCCTTGACATAGTTATTTAAGTAATGTTGTATAATAGTAAAGGATGTATGAATTACTAGGATTTTATAATCACTTTTAAAATGGGTATGCTTATAGTAAAATAATAAAAGCCAGTGCGAACAATTCCAAAGGGGGAACAAACATGTCCATTGAATTAAAAACAAAGTACGGACAAATCGATATTTCCAACGAGGTCATTGCAACTGTTGCAGGCGGAGCAGCGATCGACTGCTATGGTATTGTAGGAATGGCTTCAAAGAATCAAATAAAAGACGGTCTTACGGATATCCTAAGAAAAGAGAACTTTAGCAGAGGCGTAATCGTACGTCAAGATGACGATTCAATTAATATTGATATGTATATTATTGTCAGCTATGGTACAAAAATTTCTGAAGTCGCGCATAACGTTCAAACGAAAGTTAAGTATACGTTAGATCAGACGGTTGGACTTGCTGTTGATTCTGTAAATATTTTTGTACAAGGTGTTCGTGTAGCGAACCCATAGTAAGGAGGAAACTACCTGTGTCTATTACAACTTTAGATGGTAAGCAATTTGCAGAAATGATCTTGCAAGGTGCTAACCACCTATCGAATAATTCGAAATTAGTCGATGCGTTAAACGTTTTTCCAGTTCCTGATGGTGACACTGGAACAAATATGAACCTATCCATGACATCAGGAGCAAAAGAGGTAAGAAATAATCCTTCTGCTCATATTGGAAAAACTGGTAATGCGCTTTCGAAAGGCTTATTAATGGGTGCCCGTGGAAATTCCGGCGTTATTCTATCACAATTATTTAGAGGCTTTTCGAAGTTTATTGAATCGAAAGCAAGCATTAATGCAAGTGAATTTGCTGCAGCACTTCAAGCGGGTGTAGATACTGCATATAAAGCGGTAATGAAGCCTGTTGAAGGGACAATTTTAACTGTAGCAAAAGATGCAGCTAAAGCTGCTGTAGCTGCTGCACAAAATGAAACCTCAATTGTGAAACTTATGGAAATTACATTGAAAGAAGCTGAAGCATCATTAAAGCGTACTCCAGATCTACTTCCTGTATTAAAAGAGGTAGGAGTGGTTGATAGTGGTGGACAGGGCCTTGTGTTTGTTTATGAAGGATTTCTTGCAGTTCTAAAGGGTGAAAAACTTGATACAACAAATGTGGCTACACCTACTATGGATGAGCTTGTTAATGCAGAGCATCACAAAAGTGTACAAAGTCATATAAACACGGAAGATATTGAATTCGGATATTGTACGGAATTTATGGTACGCTTTGAAACTGGGAAAACGCCTTTTAACGAAGAAACGTTTCGTCAAGATTTAAGTCATTTTGGTGATTCTTTATTAGTGATTGCTGATGATGAATTAGCTAAAGTACATATACATGCTGAACATCCGGGTGAGGTTCTGTCATATGGTCAGAAATATGGAAACCTTATCAATATGAAAATTGAAAATATGCGTCAGCAACATACTGATATTGTAG
>NZ_JBLUOI010000153.1:0-3788 GCF_048059995.1 Metabacillus sp. YM-086
GGGGGTTTCCCCCTGTGAGAGTAGGACGTCGCCAAGTAAGAAGAAGAAAAGATCAGTAGAGATACTGGTCTTTTTTTGTCTTTTTAAAGAAGGTTAAACCGAAGGTTTGTATGTGAAAATTAGAGACAAAGTAAGACTACTAGCCTGAGGCTTGGGAGAAGCAAGAAGATCAAGGAAGCGCAGAGAGTGAAGACCGGAGTGTGCGGTATTGGCACATGAGGATCTGAACGAACAAGCAGACGCGGAGATTCGAAACTTATCGCAAGCCGATAGTCCGAATGCGGAAGTTAAGCTTTTGCGCCGATGGTAGTTGGGGGTTTCCCCCTGTGAGAGTAGGACGTCGCCAAGTAAGATGAAGAAAAGATCAGTAGAGATACTGGTCTTTTTACATTAGGAATTTACAGATCAAATATTGAAAACTAGTATACAGTTACTAGAAATAGTTGAAGGCATAGGTTACTTTTGTATTGGAATAGAGAAAGCAGTACCCTCTAACTAACAGAGATGTTTTGGCTTTCAACGATTCAGAGTCAGGGAAACAGAGATTGTAAAACTTTTGTCGTATTCTGTTAATTGAATGTTAATGCTTTGTTTCAATTATCATTTTATAAGAGATTATAGCTATATCAATAGACTTACCGATTAACAAAAGAATAGATTAAAAGAAACTATATATAATAATCCTTAGATATTTAATACTATCGAATACCTCTTTCTTCCTACAAAAAAATCTTAACATTCAAAATTTCCTGAGTCTGCTAAAATTTTTTTATGAATTAATAGCTTTTATTTTATAGTAGGAGGAAGTCTATGAAAAGAAGATCTGGAAAGAAAAAAATCGTAACTATGTTCGTCACATCTGCTCTTATTTTTAGTACAGCACCATCATTTATTGGTTTGGAAACAAGTGCATATGCAAATCAACCAGGTAGCATATGGGTAAACGAGAATTTTGACCAGATTACAAATGGACAACTCCCATCTGGTTGGAAGTTAGTTCAAGGTAAAGCAGCTATACAAGAAGGGAAATTATTGCTTACATCTCCTTCATCAGCAAGTCCAGCAAGAGTCATTGTACCGCTTGGTGATGAAGCTGGAGATTATATCTTTGAAGCTGATATGACCTTTGTTTCTGCAGTTGAAGATACACGATGGGCTTCTTTAATGTACCGCATTCAATCTGAAAACTACCCTTATTATCAGTTCGCTTTTCGCAGAGGAACAACGTCATTAAATGGATTGGAATTCGCAATCAGAAACGCAAATAATCAATGGGTTGTACCTGAAACAAATTTTTATCCTGAGAAGTTTGAATTCAACAAAACATACAAACTTAAAGTTGTCACTAGTAAAAATCGTGTACAGCAGTTTGTGAATGGAAAATTGGTTATTGATACAGACCTGGCCAACCAGTGGTTGAACGGTGATGTTGGCTTCCAAGCAAACGGATCCATTGTTCAATTTGACAATGTAAAAGTGACAGCAATGTCTGAAGTACTCCCGCCTATTGAGAATGGTGGAGCTTTCATTCCGAAGGAAACTGAAACAAATATTATCAATCCACCGACATTAATTGCTAACAGTTCTGCTATGAATACTTCAGAGGCAGTCTCATCTGTGGTACTTCCTGTAAAAATGAATGAGAATGGACAACTACTAACTAACGATAAAAAGTTAAGTGAAGTCTTAAAATCAATAAAGAATAAACGAATTCCAATCATTAAAGTAGAGGAAGAGAAGCTAGCAGAAGCAATTATAGAAGAATTAAATAATACACAAACTAATGATGTTCATTTTGTTTCAAGTAATCCTTCTATATTAAAAGATTTAAGGACGAACTATCCAACTGCACGTGGTGGGCTAATATATAATAAAAATTCAATGAATAAAAATGATTTAGAGAAGTTTGCTCAAGATATTCATAAAAATAAAGGGAAAGTAGCTATCATTTCTCAGAAGATTTTAACACAAGAGATCGTTCATTATTTACATAGTAGGACAATCTCTGTATGGGGGATAGGAGCTGACTCTGATAATTCAGCACATGAAATGATTCATCTCGGTGTAGATGGTATTATTTCGAATACACCAGAGTACACAACAAAGGCACTAAAAGATTATCCTGAAAATACGATTATTCAAAGGCCAATAGTTGCAGCTCACCGTGGAGTTCCATCATTGGCACCTGAAAATACAATGGCTGGATATAAGTTAGCATATGATCTCGGTGCAGATATGATTGAAACTGACTTAAAAATAACAAAAGATGGTCATATAGTTATCATGCATGATAATACTGTGGATAGGACAACGAATGGAACAGGTAGGGTTGGTGATCTAACTCTTGAGGAGCTTCGTGCATTAGATGCAGGGGTGAAATTTAGCCCTGAGTTTAAGGGAGAAAAAGTACCAACCTTTAAGGAGTTTTTACAGGAATTTAAAGAAAAAGAAGTTGTTTTACTAGTCGAGCTGAAAGATACGGGGATTGAGGAGCAAGTAATTAAAGAAATCGAAGAAGCAAATATGGTAGATCAGGTTGTCCTGCAAAGTTTTAACTTAGGGAGCATGACAAAGATAAACGATCTGAAGCCCGAGATACCTATTGGTTATCTATTTTCAACAGGTGTTCCTGAAACCGAAGCAGGTAAATTGAAAAATGCTCAAAAAATGCTAGAGTATGGAACAAGCCAAAAGGTGACTATTAATGCTAGCTATGGAAGTGTTTATCAAGAATTAAATACCTATGTACGTCAACGTGGTATGCTAAATATGCATTGGACATTTAGGGATGAAGGTTCTTTTAGCGATAAACTCAAAGAAGGTATGATTGGACCGATTACAGACTATACACAATGGTTAACTGACTCACCTATAAACCTTGAGTCACCAATAAAGAAGATAAACTTAAAGGTTGGTAAAACATCTACAATTAATGCGAAAGCATTTGTTGATTACCGAGTCGATAAAAAAGAAAATATTAAAACAGAGCTCTACATCAATGGAAATTCTGATATTGTTCGTTTAAATGGAAATACCATAGAAGCAATAGCGCCAGGAACAGCTCAAGTTTTTGTGAAAAACACATTTACAATGCTAGGTAAGGAATGGAATGTGGTAGCACAGCCGATTGAAGTGAATGTTACAGAATAGCTATATATTTTTAAAAGGGATTACTACATTAAAATAATATTGAGTTCTTAAAACTATAGCCGAATAAGGGTCAAAATTAATAAAATATGCCTTTATTCGGTCTTTTTATGTTCATAGTTCATAGCGAGTATATTGATTGCTCTATGAACAACTTTACAGCATGTATCTTTTCACTAAATAAATTAATAATTAACGAACCTATATCCTGAGAGTTGAATACAGATAAAATGTGGGGGTGGTATTTTGTTATTTAAAAAAGGGCAAAACGGAAAAATAAGTTGTCCAAGATGTCAGGTAATAATGGATAGAGTTCTTCAAAGAAGTTTTGGGGATCTAGCAGTTATGTATCAATGTCCTAAATGTAAAGGGATAATACAAAGGTAGCTAATAATATATACACTTAAAAAAATCTGTGGAATATATCTTGACTCAATATAAGAAATGAGTTAATATAAGTTTCTGCCACAAAACAGTAATTAAATTCTAAAAAACATTTTCCGAAAAAATGTTGACATGAATTAATACGAGTGGTATGATAAATACCTAGTCGCAAATGACTAGTAAATGATCTTTGAAAACTAAACAAAACCAAGCGTGCAAATGTTAATTTCGATTAACAAAAAACGTACTATAATAGT
>NZ_JBLUOI010000154.1:0-3734 GCF_048059995.1 Metabacillus sp. YM-086
AGGGCACACCAACCATAAAAAGGGGACAGGCTATTACCTTTCGCCTTCCCTCTGATACCCCTGATCATTTAGTAAGACAACTGGAAAAACTTAAACAAACGGAGAAAAGAAACTTTTCTAGTACAATTGCTGATTTTGTATTAGAAGGAGTGGGCAGCTCATTAAAAAAAGAGAAAGAAATGATTACACTTCCTTTGCCAAAGCAATTATCAAAAGATCAACGAAATTGGCTAAAACACTCTCATTCAGAGGCACTAATGGGAAGTATTGTTTATCAACTATTATCTGATCCAGTCAGAGCAACATCTATATTAGCTTCATTAACGAGTAATTCCCTGGATATAGATGAAGCTTTGTATTTACAGGAAGTTGAAAATGCCCCGATGGATGTAGAAGTGGAAGATTTCTCTGTTAATCAGGTAGAGAATGAAGAAGAAGAGAGTATAGCAGTAAATGCACTTGAAGATGATATTGCTGATTTTGATATCTTCCCTACAGAAAATGAAGTTGCTGCTACGATAGAGGATGAATCAAAGGAAGATGAACCAGTAGATGACTTAAGTGATCTTTTAGGTGACTTTTTGGCGAGTATGAATAAATAAACTTCTCTGTTAGCTGTCTACTTTAACGCTACCCAGGGTTGGGCAACCTTCTTACAAGGTGCGCACAGTGCTTTTCTAAGATTAAAGTTGATAATTAGTCATAATTGTTTAAGGAATTAGCATATAACTGAACAGGAAAATAATTTCAGAAAAACGTTGACAGTACGATTTGAAAAAACATACAATAAAAAAGAATAAATTTACAGAAATTGGAGGGTTACAAAATGGAAATTGTAAGAGTGCGATACTATAGCAAAATTTCATATTGTAAGGTGACCCGCCATAACTTTCTTTAAAAATATCTAACACTTAACTTACTTTTCTACGCAGGTCATCACTATTGTGACGTGCGTTTTTATATTGTCTTTTTTCGGGCATTATGCACTTTACACATGCATAATGCCTTTTTCTGTTTATTCCGGGTATTGTATCTTCCCGTTTATATAGATATTTTTTACAAATGAAAGGAGTTTTGAGCATGTTAAAACAACAGGTGGTTCGTATTTATTTAGATTGGATGGAAGGTGGCTAACTGAAGACATTTTATTTGATATCAAAGGAGGGATATGAATGTTCTCAGTACTAGGAAAATTAAGCTGGTTTTTTTATAAATATTGGAAACGATACACAGTAGCCATTTCACTACTGATCTTCGTTAGTATTCTAGATGTTATTCCACCAAAGATAATTGGAATAGCCATTGATGATATTCAGTTTGGTCAGATGACTGCTGAACGGTTACGTGAGCTTCTGTTTTTCTTTATTGCGCTCATCATTGTCAGCTATGCGATAACTTACGTATGGATGTATCAATTGTTTGGCGGAGCACATTTAATTGAACGGATTTTAAGATACCGTTTTATGAAACACTTGCTTGCGATGACACCGAGATTTTTTGAAAAAAATCGTACCGGTGATTTAATGGCACGAGCAACAAATGACTTAAAAGCTATTTCGTTAACAGCCGGGTTTGGTATTTTAACCTTGGTCGATTCAACCGTGTTTATGATTATCATTGTTTTTGTTATGGGATTCACGATTAGCTGGAAGCTTACACTAGCTGCACTTATCCCACTCCCGTTAATGGCTATCGCAATTAACTATTTTGGGAAGCTCATTCACGAACGTTTTACTGTTGCTCAGGATGCCTTTGGAAATTTGAATGACAATGTCCTGGAATCAATAGCAGGCGTGCGAGTTATTCGCGCATATGTACAAGAAAAAGCAGATGAAGAGCGGTTTAATGAAATGACAGAGGATGTGTATGAGAAAAATATCGCTGTCGCAAAAGTTGATGCACTGTTTGAACCAACCATCAAAATACTTGTTGGCTTAAGCTATGTGATTGGCTTGGGCTATGGTGCATATCTTGTGTTCAACCAGTTGATTACTCTAGGAGAATTAGTTAGCTTTAACATTTACCTTGGAATGTTAATTTGGCCAATGTTTGCTGTTGGAGAACTAATCAATATTCTACAGCGTGGAAACGCTTCATTAGACCGGGTAAATGAGACTCTAGCCTACGAAGAAGACGTTAAGGATGTAAATAGTCCTAAGCATGTAACCATACCAGGAAATATTGAGTTTGCCAATGTGACTTTCCGTTATCCGACCTCAACAACAGACAATTTAAAAAACATTCATTTGCAGGTGAAAAGAGGAGCTACAATCGGTGTTGTTGGAAAAACAGGGTCTGGAAAAACAACATTACTCAAGCAATTGCTAAGAGAGTATCCATTAGGTGAAGGGAAACTTCTCGTTTCAGGTCAACCAATTGAAGAGATTCTAATTGATGACATTCACTCATGGGTAGGCTATGTGCCACAGGAACAAATTTTATTTTCTAGAACAATCCGTGAAAATCTTAAGTATGGAAAAGAAAATGTTAGTGAAGATGAAATTAAGTCAGCATTGAATTCAGCAGCCTTTGATTTGTCTATTCTCCCAAAAGGCCTAGACACTCTTGTAGGAGAGAAAGGTGTAGCCCTATCAGGTGGGCAAAAACAGCGCATCTCAATTGCACGGGCACTAATAAAGGATCCTGAAATTCTTTTATTAGATGATTCCATGTCGGCGGTTGATGGAAAAACAGAAGCAAAGATTATTGAAAACATTCGTCATGAACGAGCTGGAAAAACAACATTCATTACTGCCCATCGTTTATCGGCTGTCCAGCATGCAGATTGGATTATCGTGATGGACGAAGGAAAAATAGTTGAAGAGGGAACACATGAACAGTTGATTCAGCTGGGAAAATGGTACAAAGAACAATATGATCGCCAACAAGCAGATTCATATGGGGAGGTGAGCTAAATGAAGAATCCCTCAACTGGAAAACGCCTAGTTCAATATGCACTTCACTATAAACGAACAATCTTTATTGCGCTTGCTATGCTAACCTTTGCAGTAGCAGCAGAGTTAACAGGACCGTTTATAGCAAAAAGAATGATTGACCACCACATGATGGGGATTGAAAAGCCGTGGGTAGAGGTTTTAGAGGAAGATGAACAATCCGTTGCCTATCAAGGGAAATATTATAGAAAGAGTTCAGATATAACATCAGATCAATCAGTCGGTAAAGATCAAATACAGGTTGTGCAGGTTGGGCGCTCCTTCTATGTAACAGATGAGCATGTAACATTTGATGGAAAGAGGTCTATCAATAACCAAATATTAACAATTGATAATGGAGATGAAACTGCCAACTATCCTGTAAATAAACTAACAAGAGAAGAGCTGTTAGCATTTTATCAGCCTGAAATTAAACCGATTATTTTTCTTCTAAGCGTTTATGTAGGGTTGCTCTTGGTTGCAGCTTTCTTTCAATATGGAAAATCCTTGTTGCTACAAAAGGCAGCCAACCGTATTATCCAAAAAATGAGAACAGATGTATTTGAGCATATTCAAAGAGTACCACTTTCATATTTCGACAATCGTCCCGCCGGGAAAATTGTTTCACGTGTAACAAACGACACAGAGGCGATAAGGGAATTATATGTGAAAGTATTAGCGAGCTTTTTCACAAGTGGGATTTATATGACAGGAATTTTAATTGCTTTGTTTTTCTTAGACGTCAAGCTGGCACTGATTACTTTGCTTGTTGTACCGATTTTGTTTATCTGGACGGTTCTT
>NZ_JBLUOI010000155.1:0-3254 GCF_048059995.1 Metabacillus sp. YM-086
CTCAGCAATTGACTGGGCAAACGAATTAGAACCAATAGCTGAAAAAGTAATCTTAACTTACCGAAAAGGGGAGTTAAACGGCCATGAAGCACAGGTTAGTCAACTAATGAATAGTAAAGCTGAATGCTATTTCCACACTTCGATAACGAAATTAGTTGCTGGTGCAAATCATGAAGAAATTGAAAGCGTTGAACTAACAAATCATCAAACAGGAGAAGTGACGTATCTCCCGATCGACGAAGTGGTAATCAATCATGGATATGAACGAGATTCATCACTGCTTCAAAATAGTGATGTGCAAATTTCATTGAAAGATCAATTTTATATATCAGGTAATGCAACTAGTGAATCTTCAATAGAAGGAATTTATGCGGCTGGTGATATTTTAGCCCATGATGGAAAGCTTCACTTAATTGCGGGTGCCTTTCAAGATGCTGCAAATGCTGTAAACAAAGCAAAGCAATATATTCAGCCTGAGGCTACAAAAGTAGGAATGGTATCATCTCATAATGAAGTGTTTAAAGATCGTAATCGTGAATTAGTTAAAAGAATGATAAATTAAATAGTCTGCTTTTTAAGGAAGAAGTCCTGCGAGCTTACGTAGGACTTCTTTTTATTATTAATATTGAAGAAATGTAACAGATATAATGGAAATAATAGATACATAACAAGGGCAGGGGAGAACTTATGATAAAGAAAATAGCTGTTGTTACAGGGGCTTCAAGCGGGTTTGGAATGTTAACAGCATTAGAGTTAGCGAAAAATGGATTTGAAGTTATTGCTACAATGCGTGATAAAAAAAGGAGCATAACTCTTCTAAGAGAGGCTAAAAGCTCTGGAATAACGAACAGGATAACCATTCATGAATTAGATGTAACCTCTGCAGAATCAGTTAATCAATTCAAGGACTTAGTGGGAAGGGTAGGACAAGTTGATGTATTGGTTAACAACGCAGGTTTTGCAGGAGCTGGCTTTGTAGAGGAAATCCCAATTGATGAGTATCGTAGTCAATTTGAAACAAATGTATTTGGTGCAATAGCTGTCACACAAGCTGTACTTCCAATAATGAGGAAGAAGTCCAAAGGAAAAATAATTAATGTTAGCAGCATTAGTGGAAGAGTTGGCTTTCCTGGTTTATCGCCGTATGTTTCTTCAAAGTATGCGTTAGAAGGGTGGAGTGAATCTCTCCGTTTAGAAGTAAAGTCCTTTGGTATAGATGTTATATTAGTGGAGCCAGGCTCATTCCAAACAAATATATGGACGTCGGGAAAGAAGGTAACAGAGAACTCTCTCAAAAAAGAGTCACCTTATTATGAAATGATGCGTAAGCTTGAAGATCATATTGAAAGTGGATCAAGTAAGTTTGAAGACCCAAAGGACGTAGCAAGGCTAATCACAGCCATTGCATTAAAGAAGAAAACAACCTTGCGTTATGCAATCGGAAGAAGGGTTAAGATAACGATTCTATTTAAAATGCTGGTGCCGTGGACGATATTCGAAAAAATCGTATTAAGAAGGTTAAGGTAGGGATCAAGCTTAAGCTTGATCTTATTTGTTGTTATTTTTCTTAAATCTATTAATTTAAAAAGAAATCTACTAAAAAATAAAAAAATGTTTCTCCAATAACCTACATTTTTCTATAAAAACTGAGGTAGAAACAAACGTTCAACTAGGTCAAAAGGGTTAGAAGATTCTGTCGAAATAGACCAGAATTCCACAGTATACGTCACTGTATACATGTATACATATTGTGTACGTGGTGTTTACAATAGTGTTTACATGTGTACAAATACGTATACACCGCGTCATATAGGCATGTATACAATTTTGTTACAAATGTAGACAAAAATGTATACATGTATTCAAATTGAACACAACGAAAGTAATATTGACGCTTGTCTCCCCTACCCTTTACCCTTGAGTTACTAGATTCACTGATTTAGTAACTCATGAATGAAATAGAGAGGGATGGTTAGATGAGTAAAACTAGAATTACAGCAGTTGATGTTGGAAATGATTGTGTAAAGGCACTTTTTGGAAAAGTAGATTACGAATTATATATCCCTAATGTTATTGCAAGAGACACTGAGGACCGACCAGTCATTGGTATAGAAGAATTAAATGATAAAGATCCATTAGATGGTATTCATGTAAGAGTTCACTCCCCTGCCCTGAAGGATAACAATGCAATCTATCGAGTTGGTAACCT
Source organism: Metabacillus sp. YM-086 (assembly GCF_048059995.1). Classification (NCBI taxonomy): domain Bacteria; kingdom Bacillati; phylum Bacillota; class Bacilli; order Caryophanales; family Bacillaceae; genus Metabacillus; species Metabacillus sp. YM-086. The sequence continues at coordinate 2,210 of NZ_JBLUOI010000155.1, forward strand.
CGCAACAAAAAGTGATAACCCTAGTGAGCTAGATCCTGGTAGTACAAAATCAGAAGAAGATCAGACACTTGTTATGCTTTTTACTACCCTTGCATTAGATGCTGTTCGAGAAGAAAACTCGTCTATTTTCAAAAAAATTAATAATGTTATTGATGCAAATTATACGTTAGGAACAGGCTTACCACTCCGTGAAGTTAAGGAAGGCAAAGACGTTGGCTATCGCTCACAGCTCCTCGGATCTGTTCATCAAGTTGAATTTTTAGTGACTCCTAAATATCAAGGTTTAAAAGTAAATATTAAGTTTGACGAAGTGAAGGTGTATCCAGAAGGATTTGCTGCATTTATTAATCTAGTTATGGACAAAGATTTAAAGATTATCAATCGTGATTTAATTGATAAGCAAATATTAATTCAGGATATTGGCGGCTTATCGACGGATATTGCTGTGATTAAAAATCGTAATGTTGATGATGACAAAGCACAGGGCTTTAATCTTGGTGTATCAGAGTCATTAGAAGCTATTAGAGAAGAAATCCGCAAAAAGCACGGTGTTGAACTCGACAGTCGCCGAGATGTGGTTGATATTATTACACGTAAAAATGACCGTCACCACATCATGGTAAAGGGTAGTCGGACAAACGTACATGATATCACCGACCGCATTCTTCTAGAGCTTGCTAAGAAACAGTACCGTCATTTACGAAACGTATGGCAAAAAAATTCACAAACAGAAATCTGCTATTTTGTTGGTGGAGGTGCCATTGTTCTAAAAGACTATATCAAGATGTTAAATAATAGTTTAGATGGCTATAATATTGAGTTTTTTGAAGATGAAAACGAAAGTATTTGGATGATGGCAAATGCTTATTATAAATTAGTTTCCGATTTTGTCAGAAAAACCAGCGAGCCTCCGAAAAAGAATGAAAAACAAACAGTCTAATTAAAATTGGGTGGTTATATGAATAAAAAGGGCACACCAACCATAAAAAGGGGACAGGCTATTACCTTTCGCCTTCCCTCTGATACCCCTGATCATTTAGTAAGA
>NZ_JBLUOI010000156.1:0-3158 GCF_048059995.1 Metabacillus sp. YM-086
CCAGTAACAAACAAAAGCTTTACATTAGAAGCAGCAACATCAGCTAAGCACTCAGCTAATTCCTGAAGCATTTCTACGTCCATTGCGTTTAATGAGTTCACTCTGTTTAGATATAATGTAGCAAAATTCCCCTCTTTGACTAGCTCAATCGTTTGATATGTCATTCTCATCCACCCCTAAAATGTATTTCAATATATTAATTCAAGAAAGCTGGTTGATATCCTGCTTGTTAGCAAATTAAGTATCATGATACAACAGGACATATACAAATAACGGGTTCTGTTTTGAAATACAACATACAATTTACATTGCTTTCATATAGTAATCCCCACTAGGATGAAAAAGCAGCTTGGCAAGTAAATCAGCTATTAAAATAAGGGGAAAAATTCCTCTAAATGAGGAATTATCACATAAAATAGATTAAATAGACGGAAACATTCCGCCTATTTAATCAAAAAAGATGAAAATGGACCATTTTACTTTGCTTAACCGGAAAAAATCCGCTTATATCCCCAAAACGAGTTCCATTCTTCAGTCTAACCGGAAAAAATCCGCTTATTTAAGTTAACCGTCCATTTAATTAGCACCCAGATCAACAAAAAAAGCAGTCTTATTCTGTTGCAAATAGGACTGCTAATTGATGTACTAATTTAGAATTTGTATTTGGGAACCGAACCAGTTCTTTATTCTGAAAACAACTCTTCTAAAATAGCTATTTTTTCATTTGTATAATGTTCAAAACCATCATTATAGGATTTTGGATCCTTTGGGTTGGCGAAGTGAGTAATTTTTCTTGTCACAGGATGAACAAACTTACTTGCAGCCCCGCACCCAATACCAATAATCGTTTGCTGTTCTTCCATTATCATAATGTTATATAGACTATCCTGACCTTTTAAGGCATAACCAACATTCTCTAAATTTCCGAGGATGTTTTTTTGACGGTATAAATAATATGGAGTATATCCATGATCCTTTGTCCAAGAGACTGCATGATCCATCATTGTTGTAATTTCTTCACGGCTTGCCACTTTATACTTATGTTTGTTTTGCGTCATTTCTGATGCACGCTTAAAAGAAAGTGTGTGAACCGTTAATGACTCCGGCATCAACTTTGCTGATTCTGCAAGAGAATAATCAAATTCGTCAACACCTTCACCTGGTAAGCCGATAATTAAATCCATATTAATATTATTCATCCCCATACTTCTAGCTAAATGAAACTTCTCTATTGTTTCTTCAACAGTATGGTGGCGTCCAATTGCCTTTAATGTTGCCTGTGTATAAGATTGAGGATTAATACTAATGCGATCGATTTTCCACTTATTTAAAATCTCAAGCTTTTCCTTTGTTATCGTGTCCGGTCTGCCTGCTTCTACTGTAATTTCTCTAATATTTTCTAAATGTGGGAACGATTCAGCCATTTCTTCATACAACATATCCATCTCTTCTGCTGTAATACTTGTCGGTGTTCCGCCACCATAATAAACAGTTGTAATTTTGATGTTCTTTTCCTTTAACCAACGACCGATTTCTCTCATTTCATAATGAAGGCCACCTAGGAAAGAAGTAACTGACCCTTGTCTACCATTGATTGCATACGCTGGAAACGTACAGTAAGCACACTTTGTTGGACAAAAAGGAATTCCAACATAGATACTCACCTCATTAGACAGGGAATCTAAATCAGGAATGACTTCTAGCTGTCTTTCAACGATCTGCTGCATAAGATGAATTTTTTCGTCGGACAGCAAATATTCCTCTTTAAACATTTTATGGATGTTTTCTGATGACATTCCTTCCTGCCGCTTTTTATGATAAAGCTTTGTAGGACGTATTCCAGTTAAAATTCCCCACTTTTGAATCATACCTGTGTAATCCTGTAGGAGGGTTAAATAAACAAATGAAAGAGTGTTTTTCACTAGTCTTAAGCGTTCTTTCCCTTCTACATTAACAGGAATTTGCTTTTCCTTGTTTGCCTCATATCGCTTGCCATCCTCTGATAGTAAATATCCTTTAATTGAAACACGTTCATCATCTTCTTGAATAAAAAACCCCGCTTCTAGAGTATGATCATCTTCTATAAAGCAGAGCTCTGTTTCCTCAAAAAATAAATTACCAATCAATGTAAGTGGGCGATGGAATCGCTCATCTTGTATACCTTTTATATAAATTTTCATTTCATTATCACCCTATTTTTTTCAAGACTTCTTTTTAGTTTATTAGAAAAACTTGCTTATCACCAAGTCCTCATGCCGAAAGCCTTATTTTTTCTACTATCATTCATAAAAAATTGACCGTATCTTTCTGATAGTACAAAAAACAAGTGTCTCGGTCAATGTTATCTTTATACAGAAGCCTTTTGTAGGACAATACCTTTCTTTTTCATTAAATGTTTTAATGCTGATTGAAATGTAGAAAAAGACTCTGCTTTTATTTGGACTCCCGTTGAAACAATCTCTTTAATAAGCTGTGGAGAAAGACCAACATAATAAGGCTCCACCCCCATTAAAAAGATTGCATCTGTTAATTGATGTATTTCGTTTCCTAATTCTCGCATACCAATTTGTTCAATTTTATCTAATGTAATATCTGTCATATCAATAATAGCCGTCTCAATATCATGTGTTTGGATATAAGATAAAATCTTAATTCGAATTTTTTCAAATCTTTCTTCAAGGAGAATTCCTGTAATTGGTACTAAGATTGTATCTGGAACAATCGATGGAATAATTGGTGCTGACATATCTAATATGGCTTCTTCATATTCTTTAACTTTTGTTTCTAGTTTCTCTACATATTCTTTGTTCATATTCTGCCCCTTCATTTAAACGTTTTTATTATATCGACTTGCTATTTAATATAAGTTAACAAATTCCTTCCACTTGTTATAGTAACAATTACTTATATACAGTCACAAGCGATAATCGTAAAAGTAATAAATATTAATAATAATATCCACCAGTAAAGTCATAGAATAATAGTAAGATTACAAAAATAGGAGGCAACCACAGTTGAAAAAAATTGCTCCAGTTATCATTGTTGCAGTAGTTGCTATGATAGGTTATCTAGATTCTCCACAATTTTTTGAGAAGGAACAAGCCATAATCAGTATTCCAGTACCAGCTGATGATGCTGAAACTGCTACAACAGAAACA
>NZ_JBLUOI010000157.1:0-3049 GCF_048059995.1 Metabacillus sp. YM-086
TTAATTCTTCCCCTGTCATAGTTGAGAGAGTTTTTAAAGAGCTTGCGATTACCTCAGTAATATTGATTGCTTGCTGAGCTACATCTTTATGTGCTCCACCTTTTACTTCTGGAATAATTTCATCAACTACACCAAGTTCCTTTAAATCTGGGGCAGTTATTTTCATCGTTTCTGCAGCTTTCTTTGCTAATCCTGAGTCTTTCCAAAGTAATGCTGCTGCACCTTCAGGTGAAATAACAGAGTAGGTAGAGTTCTCCAGCATATGAATATAATTTCCTACACCTAATGCTAGTGCTCCACCACTTCCACCTTCTCCAATAACGATACAAATAACTGGTACAGATAAACCAGCCATTTCGAACAAGTTTTTAGCAATTGCTTCACTTTGTCCTCTTTCTTCAGCCGCTTTTCCTGGATAAGCTCCTTTTGTATCTATAAAACATATTATCGGACGATTGAATTTATCAGCTTGTTTCATCAACCGTAATGCTTTACGGTAGCCTTCAGGATGTGGCATACCAAAATTTCTTCGTATATTTTCTTTTGTATCTTTACCACGCTGGTGACCAATTACAGTTACTGGTACATCTCTGAACTTAGCTATACCACTAACAATGGCATCATCATCACCATAATATCGGTCACCATGACATTCAAAGAAATTAGTAAAAATTTGTTCAATATAATCTAGAGTTGTAGGGCGACTAGGATGCCTTGCTATTTGAACTCTATCCCAAGGCTTTATATTTGTATAGATTTCATTTTCAAGCTTTTCTAATCTTGCTTCTAATTTTTCAATTTCAGATGATAAATCAACATCAGATTGAGCAGTAAACTCTTTCAGTTCTTTAATTTTCGCTCTAAGCTCGGTAACTGGCTTTTCAAACTCCATCTCACCTACCATGTTATTTCACCTCCTGTTTGATGGATATCAAGTATGTTCCCAAGAGTTTCCTTTAATTCTTGGCGATTAATAACATTGTCTAATTGCCCGTGCTTCAGTAAAAATTCAGCTGTTTGGAAGTCTTCAGGAAGCTCTTCTCTAATCGTTTGCTCAATAATTCTTCTACCAGCAAACCCAATTAAAGCACCTGGCTCAGCAAAATTATAGTCACCTAGTGATGCAAAGCTTGCCGAAACTCCTCCAGTTGTTGGATGTGTCATAACAGAAATGATCAACCCACCATTATCACTAAAAAGCTTAAGGGCAGAACTTGTTTTAGCCATTTGCATGAGACTTAAAACGCCCTCTTGCATCCTAGCTCCACCAGAAGCAGTAAAAATAATAATCGGTAATCCTTTTTCATTCGCATTTTCTATTGCTCGGGTAATTTTTTCTCCTACAACAGAACCCATACTTCCCATTCTAAAACTAGCATCCATGATAGCCACAGCTGTCCTAAAGCCGTTTATCAGACCTTCTCCTGTTACTACAGCTTCATTTTGCTTTGTTTTAAGACGATCTTTTTCTAGTTTTTCCTCATAATCAGGGAAGTTTAGAGGATTTTCAGATATCATATTTTGATCATATTCAAGGAAGCTATTTTCATCAAATAAGCTCTCGATTCGCTCTCTAGCATTCATTTGATGATGATATCCACAATTCATACAAACTTTTAAATTTTTATTAAGTTCTTTCGTATACATGATTTTTTTACAATTCGGGCATTTTATGACAATCCCTTCCGGAACATCTTGCTTAGCTTGCTCAGAAGGAATTGAGGCATATTTCTTTTTCTTTGGTTTTGGCTTAGTAAATAAATCTTTTAACAAAACGGTACCTCCCCTTTTTCTAAGGCACTGTATAATTGGCCGAAAATTTCCTATTAGCTCAATTTATAGCCAAAAATAACAACGTGCTTAAACATAGCCTTTATTAAAGCTGCTTCTATTTAAATCAGATAATGATTACATAATCTAGTATTCACTTTCAGAAACTGTTTTCTAGAAAATTGTCAGTTATATTAACTGTAACGATTGCTGGACAAACATGTTGTAGAAAGTTGTCAATATCTATTCGACATTTTCTTTAAGGGATACCGCTTCATATTGAATAAACACTTCTAAATGATCCTTTTTTATTAAAGCATCAAGCAACATTTCTAAATGTTTTTTTGGAAAACTATGCGATTGATCACCCTTATATACAAAGTTGACATATTCATTTAAAACATTCCAAATTCGATATAAGAGAAAATTATTTGCTAATTTAACAAGTTCAGTCATTAATTCAAATCTTGTTATCTCTGTTTCCTGAACTATACTAGATAATTCTACTAATTGTTCATTTATGTCACTTTGTAAGATTAACTGCAGGGCATTCTTTTCTAATAGCTCGTTCATTTTAATGACATCCTTTATTGCTTTTGTATCATCAAGAATAAAGGTTCCCAACAGTTCAATTAAATTATGCTCTCTAAAATCCTTTAAAAAAGTTCCTTCGCCTCTTCTTGTTTCAATCATTCCTAATAATTCAAGAGCTCTTAATGCTTCACGAACAGAAGATCTTCCAACTTTTAAATTCTCAGCCAGCTCTCTTTCTGAAGGAATTTTATCTCCATAAGAAAGCTGTTTGTCTGCAATGATTGTGCGAATATGGCGAAGGATTTCAATATAAACTTTTGAATGCGGAGTTGTCAAAGAAGAATCACTCACTTTAATCAATGATGGCTAATTGCCTCGTTTTCTCAGCAACTTCCTCCGGATCGACTTTAATTCTTGCCACACCGGTTTCCATTGCTGCCTTAGCTACTGCTGAAGCAACAGCTGGTGCCACTCTTGGATCAAATGGTGCCGGAATAACATAATCTGGACTTAAATCCTTTTCAGATACAAGTGCTGCAATTGCCTCAACCGCCGCAATTTTCATTTTCTCATTAATGTGTGTAGCACGTACATCTAACGCACCTCTAAAAATTCCTGGGAAAGCCAATACATTGTTTACTTGATTTGGAAAATCAGATCGACCTGTTCCAATAACCTTCGCACCAGCTTCTTTGGCCTCATTCGGCATAATTTCTGGAACAGGATTAGCCATAGCAAAAATAAT
>NZ_JBLUOI010000158.1:0-2887 GCF_048059995.1 Metabacillus sp. YM-086
GGACGATTAAAACAAACAACTGACAGCAAATATCGTCCTACTAACAATCGGAACGTAAGACGTGACCTTTTTTTACCGAAGAACTGGAGAGAAGGCTCACTATGAACTCTTCCCTCAACAGTAACACGTTCCTCATGCTTTACATCCTCTAAATCTTTTAAACTATTATCATCATATCTATATGGAAAATATTCAAGAAGGTCATGAATTGTGTAAATTCCAACATCATTTAGTACTTCCTCTGTTTCACTACCAACACCCTTTAAGTTGGTAATAGGATCCAATAACATATTTTTCACGTCACTTTTGCGAGTCTCCAAAAATTTCCCTTTTGAGCTTTTGACCTGTCGGAGTCGCAGCTAACCCCCCTTGTGCAGTTTCTTTTAATGCTGTAGGCATCGTTTGCCCAATTCGATACATGGCATCAATTACTTCATCACATGGAATTCTACTTGTAATACCCGCTAATGCCATATCAGCAGCAATCATTGCATTAGCAGCACCCATTGCATTTCTTTTTACACAAGGGACCTCCACTAATCCTGCAACAGGGTCACAAACTAATCCGAGCATATTTTTCAATGTTATCGCCATAGCATGTGCAGCTTGTCTTGGAGTACCACCAGCCATCTCAACAATTGCTGCAGCAGCCATTCCTGAAGCAGAGCCTACCTCTGCTTGACAACCTCCAGCAGCACCAGAAATGGAAGCATTGTTCGCCACAACAAAACCAAATGCACCTGAAGTAAAAAGAAATTCAATCATTTCTTTTCTCGTTGGCTTCAGCTTTTCTTTTACAGCAAAAAGTGTACCAGGTACAACACCAGCGGAACCAGCTGTGGGCGTGGCACAAATTGTCCCCATTGCAGCATTCACTTCATTAGTTGCAACAGCCTTACTTACAGCGTCTAAAATTGTATCTCCGGAAAGAAAGTTACCCTTCTCAAGATAAGATTGTAAGAGCACCGCATCTCCACCAGTTAAACCAGAGTGAGACCTTACTCCTGACAGCCCTTTTTCAACGGCTTGTTCCATTACTTCTAAGTTCTTTTCCATCTGTAATAAAACATCTTCTCGAGTACGATCTGTCACTCTACACTCTTGTTCAATCATGATCTCTGCGATTTTTACCCCTTTACTTTCCGCTAATCCAACTAGTTCTTCTACGTTACGGAACATGATGATATCCCCCTCATTTTGTCATAGTTGTATAAAAATATCATCTACTTTTGTTTTTGTTAATCATCAATTCTAGTTACTTGTAATATATTTGTTAATCTTTTTAATTCTTCAATTACTTCATTTGTAATGTTCTGATCTGTTTCAATTGTCATTAAAGCAAGCTGACCAACTTCTTTTCTGGACACATCCATATGTCCAATATTTATTTCATATTTTGCCAATACATTGGCTACTGCGGCGATTACACCAAATCGATCGTTATGCACAACCAATAAAGCAGGGTGATTTCCTGATAATTTTAATTCAAAACCATTTAGTTCAGTTATTTCAATCTTTCCTCCACCTATAGAAATACCAACTAATTCAAACTGTCCATAGTCATCACCAATAATAAGTCGAGCTGTGTTCGGATGGTCTGCGACTGCTTCTTCTTCTATAAACGTTATCTTAATGTCTTTCTCTTTAGCTATTTCTAATGACGATTTTATTCTTTCGTCAAAGGTATCAAAGTCAAGCAAGCCACCTACAAGAGCAACATCTGTACCGTGCCCCTTATAGGTTTTAGCAAAAGAGTTGTAAAGGGAAATGATTACCCATTTAGGTTCACGTCCAAACAACGTTCGTGCAACACGTCCAATTCTTGCCGCACCGGCTGTATGTGAACTCGACGGACCGATCATAACAGGTCCAATTATGTCAAAAACACTTCTATATTTCATTAGACACACTCCCCCTATATGCACTGGTATTGTTAAAGCTAGTTACTCTTTTTTCATATGATTCTTGTAACTTTAGTTTAACAGATTTTTTAAAAAACACTATTATATCAAGAAAATCAAGAAAAAATGGACTATTCTAATAAATGCAAATCTCTTTTCGAACAAAAAACAAAGAAAACCCGGCTAATAAGCCGGGTTTTCTTATTTATTCAACAGAGAAAATATAGGAATAAAGTGGTTGTTCTCCTTTATGAACTTCAATTTCTACATCTTCAAACTGTTCTTCAGCAAATGTTAGAAGCTGCTCGACTTCTTCATCACTTACATCCTCTCCTTGAATGATTGTTAAAATTTCATCATCTTCTGTAATCATTTCAGAAAGGAGTTTTTTAGATGCCGAAAGCTGTTCACGATCAGTGACAACAATCTTCCCATTGGATATTCCCATAAAATCGCCTTTTGCAATATCAAGTCCATCAATGTTCGTATCACGAACTGCATAAGTAATTTGACCGCTCTTAACATTACCTAATGCTTCCGACATAATTCGCCCGACTTCTTCAGGCTCAACCGAAGGATTGAAAGAAAGTAAAGCAGCCATTCCTTGTGGCACAGTTTTGGAAGGAACAACAATCACATTCTCTTCCACTACAGATGCCGCCTGTTGAGCGGCCATCACAATGTTTGAGTTATTAGGTAAAATGATAATATTTTCAGCATTCACATCATGAATAGCCTTAACAATATCCTCTGTACTTGGATTCATTGTTTGGCCACCTTCAATAACTTCATTAGCACCAATGCTTTTGAATAATTCAGCAATACCTTTTCCCATTGACACTGTTATAATGCCGTATTTATTCTTTTCTTTCTTAATTTTCTGTTCAGGATGAACTTGTGGTTTTTCACCTACAATATCAGTATGTTGCTGACGCATATTTTCAATTTTCATATTGATAAGGTTTCCATATTTCTGACCATATGAC
>NZ_JBLUOI010000159.1:0-2593 GCF_048059995.1 Metabacillus sp. YM-086
ATGTTGAATTAAAATAAAGTTTGCAGAATTAGAAAAAAGTCTGCTTAAAAAGAAAAAAGTTTGCACAAAGCCTCGTGAGTATATCCAGAGTATGGGAATATTCGCGGGGCATTTTTATGTAAAAATGTTGTCGTACCAAGTAACCTGTGAGGATCAAAGTTCCCCTTGCGGGGAGTAATTTCTGCATAAGCAAAGAATAAGTGATGTTCCTTTATCTTTATGTATGAGGGGCAAAAGGAACAAATAACTATTAAACATCCGCTTTATATATTATTTAAAACAAAAATGGAAACACTACATCATAATAATAAGCATATACTTTGAGGTTCAAAGATGAAGGAGTTTCTTAAATGAATGAAGAACAGCGAAGTTTTTTTGAGAAAATAATCAAAGATTATGAAAACCTTTTGTATGAAGGTATCGATTATTGGTTTGAGTTTTCATACTTAGATACGTGGCAGTTTTGGGTTAATGTTATATTCCTTATATTGCCTTTGACTGTTATATGGTTTTGTATTGATAAAAAGAGGGCATTATTATTGGGGTTTTATGGTTTTAATGTGCACGTTTGGTTTACATACATAGACAGTTTGGGTGTTAATTTTGGGAAATGGGGTTATCCATTCAAGGCAATTCCGCTTTTTCCCGTTAGTTTTGCCTTAGATGTATCATTAATCCCAGTTGTATATATGCTGGTTTATCAATGGACGTTAAACCATAGAAAAAATTATTATTTGTATTTAACGATCACAAGTGCATTTCTCGCATTTCTATTTAAACCAGTCTTAGTGTGGTCAGGTTTGTTTATTTTATTGAAAGGGTTTAATTACTTTCATTTATTTTTGGGTTACTTAGTTATTATGTTGGTATCAAAATGGATAACCAATATATTTGTACATTTTCAAAGTAATGAACCGAAAACAAGGATCTGATGTTTTTATGAATTATTAATCATTGGTCATGTCGGAGATGTCCAATTACTTCCTGTACTAGATTAGTCTAAGAATCGGGAAACCTATCTACGATACCTGTTCTTGGTTTTATTATTTGGAGAAAGACGGGGTGGGTATTTCCTGCATAAGTACAGCATAAGGGATGTTCCTATATCTCTGAATGAGAGAACTAGAACCAATCTAATGAAGGGCAGCCCACGTCCAGTAACATGTAATAAGCACCAAGCAGAGTTCTCGCCCCTTAAAAATAAATATATATAAATAATTAGGTATGGGGTCAGGAGGAAAGTATGGGGAATGGCGGTGGTACAGGGGAAACCGTAAGGTATAGTATTGTGCTGCATCTTTCAAGGGAAGCCCACGTCCAGCAGTGTGTAATAAGCCCTAGCAAATTCCTCGCCCATAAAGAAATAAATAAAAATAAAAATAAATAATTAGGTATAGGCCACGAGGTAAGTATGGGGAGGGTGGTGATAAGGCAAAACTGCAAGGCAAGGTAGGGTGCTTCATCTTCCAAGGGAAGTCCACGTTCATGAAGGTATACCATGCTTCAGACATAAGCACTCGCCCATAAAGAAATAATTAAAAATAAAAATAAACAATTTTGTATGGGTAACGTGGTAAGTATGGGATTAACGGTGGTATATGTGAGAAACCGTAAGGTATTATGTATAAGGCAGATGGATTAGGCTATCGAATAGGAAACATATCTTCGATACCTTTTATCGGTATTTTATTTGGATAAAGGTGAAACGCAGAAAATCCTTTCTCCTCATTCCTCAATTCACCTTATAAGTTCAAGTCCTATTTTGAAAGAAGCAAAAGAGTAAAAGGAAAATGAGGAATTTTGGGGCATAGTCGCAATTGTATGGCTTTCTTTCAAACTCACACCTAAACGGTTAAGGACACCACCTTCTTTCGTTGATTCCCCTTCAATGTATTCTTGTCTTTTTAACACTATTGACGAGGTGCAAATAACATTACTGAAACACCCACTAAGCATATACCAGCACCTATCCAATCGTATAAATCAGGTGTTTTTTTATCAATACCCCATCCCCACAATACAGAAAGAACGATAAATACTCCTCCATAGGCAGCATATACTCTGCCGAATGATGGGAATGTTTGAAATGTGGCAATTACACCATATAACGCCAAGGCTATTCCTCCGAAAACACCCCAATAGAATGGCTTACCTTCTCTTAACCATAGCCAAATAAGATAACCTCCACCAATCTCAGCAAATCCAGCAAATATAAACAATACAATTGCGTAAATCATTTAAAGCCCACCCTTGATAAATTTATTGACATGGTAATTATACCGTATCCCAAGGGTAGTAAAGCACTGCATTACCATAGAACAACCAGAAGGCAAGAATCGGTAGAGGTACAGGGGTCACCGTAAGGTGCCTTCATGAGGTTTATGTCACTCCCTTTGTTTGGTGATCTCTACTCTATATTTAAGCAAACTTTATTCTTACTTTTTTTATTTTAGAGTTCAATTCTGGCTGAAAAGGGGCAAATCTTTGAGCAAACTTTATTCTAAAGGAATAATCTGGATAACCCCATTGAAGTCAGATTAGATAAGGGCTGAACGTGCTTCCTCGCTTCTGCAAACTTTATTCTAATTTAACA
>NZ_JBLUOI010000160.1:0-2581 GCF_048059995.1 Metabacillus sp. YM-086
TTAAAAAGCAATCAACAAACAACGTCTTATGATGGGGTATTGTACTCGTTATCTTTACTAGCTAGAAAAATAGGGGCAGAGTTATTGTTCGAAGGTATTGAGAATAGTGATCAATTTTACTATTCATGGAGTAGAAATGCAAGGTATTATCAAGGATACTTCTTTTCAAAACCTCAAGGTATATTAATAGAAAAAAACATCCTTAAAGAACGATTTAAGAAAGATATCTATCATTTTATAGAACTGGAACGTAAGAAGTATAAGTTAGAATATCAGTTATCTCATCAGTTAAATGAAAAATTAAACTCTTTAACACAGTCTGTACCAATTGATCATAATTTAGATGAATGGTTATATAAGATAGCTGTGAACCTAGAAGAAGAGTGTTTTAGAATCTATATAACGGATAAAAATGGGTACCAAATGACTTCGAACGGAATGAGAGTTAATAAAGATTGGATGCTCTTACCTGCTTTAAAAGGGAGTAATTGGAGCTGGCGACCCTTTTTTATTGAAAATCTTATAAGGATGGATGAGGAGAACAAAGGGATTTTATCTGATGTATATAGTGATATTGAAACAAGTGAGAGTGTCCGAACTTTTTCTTTTCCTATTGATTATCAGCTTTACTTATTTATTGATATACGCTAGAAAATAACCTTTAGCCGAAAAAGAGCTAAAGGTTATTTTGAATTTTTAAAAATATTTCTTAATGTTATCGAACATATATTTTCCATTTTTAAGAAAAGAGGTAAAATGACATAAGATATTATTCCTAGATCATACAAAAAAGTACGTTTTAAATAATGAGGTGCAGCATAATGAACCGTAAAGTGAAAATAGTTGGCATGGGTTCGTATTTACCAAAAAGATTAATAGAATCAACAGAAATTGATAAAATGATTGGCGCAGAGCCAGGTTGGTCTGAGAAAAGATCAGGAGTTAAACAACGCTATTTTGTAAATGATGAAACCGCTACATATATGGGGGCAAAGGCGGCTAAAAAAGCAGTTGAGAATGCAGGTCTTTGTCTATCTGACATTGATTGTATTATTAGTGCAAGCGGGACAAATGAGCAGGCTATTCCATGTAATGCCTCTTTAATACAAAAGCATTTGGGACTTCAAAGCTCTGGAATTCCTTGTTTTGATGTTAATTCAACCTGTTTAAGCTTTGTATCTGCACTCGATATGGTGTCATATGCTGTACATGCTGGTAAATATGAAAACGTGTTAATCGTCTCTTCTGAAATTTCTTCCGTTGGACTAAATTGGAAACAACGTGAGAGTAGTATATTATTTGGTGATGGAGCAGTAGCGATGGTTTTATCAGCTGCAACCAATACTTCCAAAATTTTGAGTTCACATATGGAAACATATAGTGAGGGAGCTCATTTATCAGAAATAAGAGGTGGAGGAACAAAGCTTCATCCACGTATTTATAGTGAACAAACAGCTGAAGAGTTTTTATTTGATATGGACGGAAGAGCTATTTTTAAATTATCGTATAAACTTTTACCAGATTTTTTGGATCGATTATTTAAAGGGACTGGTTTAACAATTGCAGATATCAATATGGTTATTCCTCATCAAGCAAGCGCATCTGCTATGAAGATTATTCGAAAAAAACTAGGTGTAAAAGAAGAACGATTTATGAACATTATTGATCGGTATGGGAACATGATTGCAGCATCCATTCCGCTTGCTCTTCATGAAGCGGTAAATCAAGGTCGTATTAATAGAGGTGATACTATTTTACTGTTAGGGACTTCGGCTGGGCTTTCTATTGGAGGTATCTTAATTGAATACTAGAAAAAGAGTTTTAGTAACTGGTGCCAGAGCCCCTGTTGCTCTCCATTTGTGTCGGTTAATGAGTCAGGCAGGGTTCGAAGTTTATGCAACTGATTGTATTTCATATCCATTAACAAAGGTTTCTAATAGTATAAAAAAATTCATCTTTACTCCTTCACCCAAGAAAGATACGAAAAGTTTTATAAAGTCCTTAATCAACATAATTGAGCAACAAAAAATTTCATTAATCATTCCAACATCTGAAGAAATTTTTTATATTTCTAGATATAAAGATCAACTGACCCCGTTTTGTCATGTGTTTGTTGATGACTTTGCAAAATTAAACCTTCTACATAATAAATATGAGTTTATTCAACTTGTGAAGAACTTGGGTTTTGAAGTGCCAAGGACAGCTTTGCTATCTAATCATGTAAATTTGGATCAATTTGAAGACGAATCTGCTCTTTTAAAAAAGGTCTATTCGAGATTCTCTGAATCCATAATTTTTCTACAATCTGTTGGGCAAATACCTAACCATATAAAAAAGGATGGAAGCTGGCTTGTTCAAGAAAAAATCGTAGGCAAGCAATATTGTTCATATACCATTGCCAATGATGGAAAAGTACTTGCGCATTCTACTTACAAAAGTGAATTCACAGCAGGTTTAGGTGCAACTCTCTCATTCAAACATGAAAGCAGACCTGATATTGAACGGTTTGCACAGGTTGTGGTTGAAAAACTGAATTTCTCAGGACAGATATCTTTTGACTTTATCATACATGAAAATGGAG
>NZ_JBLUOI010000161.1:0-2302 GCF_048059995.1 Metabacillus sp. YM-086
TATTCAAACAGCAAGAGCAGAAGCAGAGAAGATCATCCAATCTGCACATGAAGAGTCATCTAGAATAATGCAGCAAATAGATGGTGAAAGAAATGAATGGCATCAAGAACGTGAACAATTAGTAGAACAGGCCATGCAAGAGGGGCATGCAGAAGGTTTGGAACTGGGAAGACAAGAAGCAATAAGACAATATCATGCTCATATAGAAGAGTCGAAAAGAATGATCGATCTGGCAAAGCATGATTATGATGAAATTATTCAATCTGCTGAAAATACAATCTTAGAACTTTCGATAAAAGTAGCAGAAAAAATTATTAGTTCTAAACTTGTTGATTCACAGGAGAATTTTCTTCCTTTAGTAAAAAAGGGGCTTCTTGAAGTAAAAGAATATGAAAATATTAAAATACATGTTCATCCTTGTTACTACGAATTAGTGTTAAGTCAAAAAGATGAATTAAAAACATTGGTGACAAATGACACAGACTTATATGTTTATGCTAATGCAGAATTAAATGAGCAGGATTGCTTTATCGAATCTGCTTTTGGGCGAATTGATCTAAGTATTGATACTCAATTAGAGCAATTAAAAAAGCAATTATTAGATTTACTTGATGAGAGGTGATTTCCAATTGAGAGCAGTCGATCTGATTCATACAATTGACAGTTTAGATTCCTATAAGCGTTATGGAAAAGTAAAAAGGGTAGTCGGGTTGATGATTGAATCAAGAGGACCAGAAAGCTCAATTGGTGACCTTTGTTATATTTATACCGGATCATCTAAGAAAACAAAAATTCCGGCAGAGGTTGTTGGCTTTAAAGATGAAAATGTTCTGTTAATGCCATATTTGCAAGTGATGCATATATCACCTGGAAGTATTGTTGAAGCAACGGATGAACCTTTAACAGTAAAAGTCGGCATGGGTTTGATAGGACAAGTAGTCGATGCTTTTGGATTACCTTTAAATGAATCCAATCTTCCAAAGGGCCTAGCAAGTGTACCAACTGATCAATCTCCTCCCAATCCAATGAAGCGTCCACCCATCCATGAGAAAATGGAAGTTGGAGTCCGTGTTATTGATAGCTTGTTAACGGTTGGAAAAGGTCAGCGTGTAGGTATTTTTGCTGGTAGTGGTGTTGGTAAAAGTACATTAATGGGTATGATTGCTCGAAACACAAATGCAGATTTAAATGTGATCGCGCTCATTGGTGAACGTGGACGTGAGGTAAGAGAGTTTATTGATAAAGATCTTGGACCTGAAGGATTAAAAAGATCAATTGTTGTTGTTGCCACTTCAGATCAGCCGGCTCTTATGAGGATGAAGGCGGCGTATACCGCAACTGCTATTGCTGAGTATTTTCGTGATAAAGGGTTAAATGTCATGTTTATGATGGACTCTGTTACGCGTGTGGCAATGGCACAGCGTGAAATCGGACTTGCAGTAGGGGAACCACCAACAACAAAAGGATATACCCCATCGGTTTTTGCCATCTTGCCTAAACTATTGGAACGAACTGGTACAAATGAGCAAGGAACAATCACTGCTTTTTATACAGTTCTTGTTGATGGTGATGATTTAAATGAACCAATCTCAGATACTGTTCGAGGTATATTAGATGGTCATATTGTATTGGACCGACAACTCGCAAATAAAGGACAATTCCCAGCAATTAATGTTCTGAAAAGCATTAGTCGTGTTATGAATCAAATCGTTGATTCAGGACACAAAAGTTCAGCATCAAAACTACGTGATCTCCTTTCAACCTATTTGAATTCCGAAGATTTAATTAATATCGGGGCTTATAAAAGAGGTTCTTCACGGGAAATTGATGAAGCAATTAAATTCTATCCGAAAATTATTTCGTTTTTAAAGCAAAATGTTGAAGATAAAGTAACAATTGAACAAAGTATCCTTTCACTTAATCAGTTAATCGAAAAAGGTGATTTTTAATGGTAAATCCATTTCGATTCCAAAAAATAATGGATGTTAAAGAAAATGAAAAAGAACAATCACTAGCTGAGTATAATCAATCCGTAAATGATTTTGAGGATGTAGCGAACAAATTATACGATTCTTTGAAACAAAAAGAAGTGTTAGAGGAAACAACTCTTGCGCGATTAAATAGTGGAATGTCTGTTCAGGAAATTAGACATTATCAACAATTTGTTAGCAATATTGAAAAAACAATTACTCATTATCAAAAACTGGTTCAGTTAACAAGAAACAGAATGAATGAAAAACAGATAAAGCTTATGCAGAAAAATATTGAAGTGAAAAAATACGAAAAGCTGAAAGAAAAACAG
>NZ_JBLUOI010000162.1:0-1960 GCF_048059995.1 Metabacillus sp. YM-086
GTAGAGTAGAAAACTGATTTCAAAAGGGATAGCTTACGCTATCTCTTTCTACTTTCAGCTCCCCCTCATCAAACCGTACGTGAAGTTTTCCCTCATACGGCTTTCCGATGTTCTTCTTTCTTTGGCTTTACGGTATCTAACTAGCCAACTTTATTAAAAGATGGTCAATTTCTTTTCTTACACTTTTTAAATTTCCATGCTTCTTACGATTATTTTTCTTCTTGTTATAAAACAAGGTAAGACGTTCTAATACATACCAGTCAATACGATTTAGCCATCTCTTAGCTATAGGTGATAAAAGGTAATAATTCTTCAAACCTTGTAGTATTCTATTTAGGCCTTTTACTAATTCACGTATATCCAAGTACAGTTTATTTCTTGGTGCTGTATAGGCTTTTATCTTTGCACGCATTTTCTTCATTGCGTTCTTCTTAGGTATGTGTGCCATGACATATAACGTGTTTCCGCCTTTTCTCCTTATTGGGAGTTTACGATTATGAAATCCAAGAAAGTCAAAACCATCTATATCATTCCAAAGATTTATCAATTTTGATTTATCTCGATTTATTGAAAGGTCGAGTTTTCCCATTATAGATTGAATCACTTGAATACTGTCTAAAGCTTGTTGTTTGGATTTACACATAATGACATAATCATCAGCATATCTAATTAGTTCACCTAAATGTTTGAATTTCTTCTCCCAAAGCCTATCCATCGTATTTAGATAAATGTTTGCTAAGAGAGGTGATATAACACCACCTTGTGGCGTCCCAGTGACTGTGTTTCTTATGTTGCCTTCTTCCATAATGCCTGCTTCTAGCCATTTTCGGATTAGTTTTAAGACCCGTCGGTCACTAATTCTTTGCTCTAGTAATTTCATCAATTTTACTTGATTGATATTATCAAAATAACCTTGGATATCGACGTCTACTACCCAAAAGCATTTCTTACTAGCCTTTCTTATTCTCGCTATAGCTTGATGAGCATTTCGTTTTGGACGAAATCCAAATGAACAGTCATGAAAGTCTGCTTCAAAAATAGGCTCGATAATCATTTTTGTTGCCATTTGTGCAACTCGATCTTTAATGGTAGGGATTCCTAGTGGGCGTTTCTTTCCATCCTCTTTAGGAATATAGGTCCGAAGGACCGGACTTGGGTGATAACGTCTATCTTTCAGTTCTAAATAGAGTTCGTTTAAGAATTTTCCCTCACCGTATTCCGAGACAATTTGTTCAATTGTCTGTCCATCGACACCTCCACTTCCTTTCTTTCTTTTTACACGTTGCCATGCCTCCCATAGAATATCTGGACGATAGATTTTGTCATATAAAGCATGAAACCTACGTGTAGGGCTTTCCTTGGCACAAAGATATAACGTCTTCCAGAGTTCTTGAGCTTTTACATTATTGGTGTAGTTAGTCATTTTCTTGACATTCACTAACTCTTACCTCCTTCTGACATATGAACAAAGTAGAGGTCCTTCCCTAGATAACGTTTTGTTGTCGCTTATCATTTTCGGTACTATGACCTCCTCCGACTCCCTCTCATCCATCCACCATTTCGTTTACACTTATAGGATTCTGCTTTACTTCCCAAGAAAGTGATGAGGAGGGTATCCCCAGTTCCGTTAATTACTTTCTTAACATGTCGTTCCCCATATCCCGAGAGATTCTTGAGTGTTGCGATTCCAAGTTCTTCACACCTTCCATGGTCTTCGCCCATATTCGCTAGGCTCGACTTCTCTTTAGCCACCTACGGTGGGTTCTTTTGACGAGACGGCAGGATTCACTTTATGTTACAACCTGTTAAGTTGCTCGCACTCTTCTAGAGAGTTACTTTGTCACAGGGCTTCAACCTTAGAATTTCTTCACCAGTTGCCTGTCAGCTACTGAGCGTCTTGGCACTTACTCAGATTGGACTTTCACCAATTAGCAATTTACGGCTTGCTGGGCACGCCAAA
>NZ_JBLUOI010000163.1:0-1935 GCF_048059995.1 Metabacillus sp. YM-086
AAAAAAGTTAATTCCCAACTCAAGTGCTTTTTTTATAACAGGACGAGAGTTCTCTTCGTTAAGCACCCATTGGTGAATCCATTTGCTTGCATCTCCAAATCCCATACACCCCAGACATAATCGAGATACATCTAAGCCTGTGTTACCAAGTTTTCCATATTCCATGTTTCACCCTCACCACCCTCACTTTTCAAAATGTCATATCGTTATACTTTGCCAATCAACTCGTAAGTTTCATTTTCAAAGTTTTTTTTCACTAGTTTTTAATAGATTCCGTTGATCTGTCTGCTTGTAATTTCCATCTTATTAATTCAAAGAACAACAAAAATCCTAAATTCCTTGCTTTCCTAAGAATTGAAGCTTTCCCTAACGTTCTGAGAGGTATATTAGCTTTCTACCCTAATTTACTTTTGAAAAATAAGAGATTACCATGCATAAACTTCTGGAGCTTGTCCACCAGGGCCTGGAAAAATTTCATCCAATTTTCCAAGTATTTCTTGGGTTAAGGTTACTTCCACTGCCCGAAGAGATTGTTCTAATTGATCTATTGTTCTTACGCAATTATTGGTGCGGTCACATTTGGATTCGCAAGTAACCATGCTAACGCAACAGTATCTTCTTTTTGACCTAATTCTTTACAGAGAGCGCTGTACTTTTCTAATTGCTCACGATATTTTTCGGCTCTCTCTTTGTTTTTACTACTTCTTGAGTTTTTAGCTGGTTTTAACGCATTTCCACCTAATAGTCCACCATCTAACGGACTCCACGGAACAATTCCAATTTTGTGTCGTTCAGCAGCAGGTAACACTTCTAGTTCTGGTAAACGACAATTTAAGTTATACTTATGCTGCTCTACTACTAGTCCAAAGAAATTTCTTGCTTTTGCAGTTAATTGTGCTTCTGCTAAGGCCCATCCTGGGAAATTACTGGACCCAACATTTCAACTGACATATGATATGCTTGAGGAAGTTTGGCTTTTGTTCGATCTGTTAAATTTTTATGCGTAATAACAATATCAGCATCAGCAGGTAAGTTATTAATGGGCGTAGAGGTTTCGTTAATTTAATAAACAAAATATGATGAAGAAAAGTGTTAAACATATATGATGATATTCAAAACAGATTAAAAAAGTTTTACAACACAAATAAGCGATCTCGTTTATCCTAACCAGAATAAACAAGGTCGCTTACAATCTTTTCTTCATCATTACTTTTTATCCCTTCAGTTTACTTAATATGCTTTAACATTTTATGCTCAGACTGGTCCTCAGCATCCCCTTTAACTTGATGGAACAAATATGCAAGATAAGAGTTTAGTTCAAATCGATCTTTAACAATAAAATCAGAAAACGTTAATTCGCTTTGTCTAGACACTTTTTATCCCCCCTTTTTATTTAGCTTCTTTATCTTAATCATTATAGTCTATCATTCTTCAATACATATAAATAAATAGAACATAGAAAAATCCTTTCGTTCTAGGTATCGGCCCCACCTACGCCTGATACTATGACAGCCACACGTGCCATCCAACCCAATTTCATTATAATTGGAAGCGTTTACAATTTCAAGAATTATTAATAAACAAGTTTCGACATAAAACAAAGTGAAATTATTTTGTTAGAAATCTTGCCATTCACTTATACTATTTTAAGTATTCCAGTATTTGGTAGATATGCAAAAATGGTCAGGGATTGTCTATAAAAAACATTAAAACTATTGTTTAATGACCGTTTGTGACCAAGTCCATAATTATTATACAATACGGTATTTAAAGCAAAACCCCCTATAAACATGTACTGCACCCCAAAAGTTAGAGTAAGAATCTAACTTTGGGGTGTTTTTATTTATGTCTAAATATGATGAGCAATTTAAGTTTATGGTAGTAAGAGAATATCAAGAAGGACAACTTGGATTTAAGCTGCTAGCCAAAAAATAT
>NZ_JBLUOI010000164.1:0-1928 GCF_048059995.1 Metabacillus sp. YM-086
GGGGTTTCCCCCTGTGAGAGTAGGACGTCGCCAAGTAAGATGGAGAAAAGATCAGTAGAGATGCTGGTCTTTTTTTGTATTTAGAAGAATAGATAGAGAGGTAGGAATGAGGAAAGAGATAAAAATAGGAAAGAAACAGAACTGGCAAATAAATTACAGTCATGACTATTATATCACAGAGTAAGACTCTTCAAGATAATTACTGTTTCATTAGGAAATAAAGACATGATAACTAGTACTCGACTGGATGTATTGAACCTTAGACGTGACAAACTGATATTTTGACGTAACACTCAATAAAATTGACTTGATCCGATGTCAATTCGATGTGACGCCAGAAATTGACGTGATGACCCGAACCTTAGACGTGACAAACTGACGTTTTGACGTGACGCTCAGTAAAATTGACTTGATCAGATGTCAATTCGACGTGACGTCCAGAAATTGACGTGATGACCATCTCTGTAAATAAAAGATTATAACAGGCACCTCTTATCTAGAGGTACCTACCTAACCTTCACGCATCAACTCACTTCTTTACAAACGCTACTTTCTATAACCGCCCTTCCAAGAACTCCAAAATAAAAAAAGGAATTTTCCTTTTAGCGATTTCCATATATCTTAGTATGAATGGATAGTCATCATTAGTGGCACCTAGTAGTAGTTCATACCACCATTCAGTTTCGTATCTAGAGATCATACTTAGATTATAAAGCAGTAAATAATGAACAAGTATCTCTGGTAAATTTGATAACAATTCACGGGTATTTGGCAAGTAGTACGCTCTCTCATCAATGTGATATAAAAATGGTGATAATTGAACTGACGGATTTGTATGGTTATTTTTAAGATATAGATTATTTTCTTCTTCTCTCTCAATATTATATTGATATCGTTCTTTTATAAATTCTCCAAGACGATTTACCGACATATGAAAGGATTGGGCAATGTCTTCAGTAAGAGCTAGATGACCTAATTTATCACTAGATATCTTAATAAGGGGATTGTCTGATAGATGAAAGATAAAAACATCTTTCATTTCTGCAATTTGTTTTAGTAATTGTTCCATTGAGTATTTTTCTGCTTCAAGATGATCGATATGAAAAAGATGTTTGGCAACATGACTGAATAACCCGTTTCTTTGAATTTTAATTTCATCTTTTAAAAATTGGTATTGTTGCTTTTTTCGTTTTCTACTTGATACACCATGAGCTAGAACAGATGATGTGGAGGGGTATTCAGGGTCCACAATTAATAAACAAGCTTTGATCAGTTGTGATATACCGTAAAAGAGCAAGATTGGCTGAATGGCATGTGGTGATTGATCTGCTTGCTTAAAAAAGTTTTCGCCATGTTTTAGGAAATAGATGAATCGGTAACAATTATCATATGACAGACCACTCGCATTATCATATGAGGAAAGTTGGTAACTTCTCTCTAGTTTCTTTTGTATAGTCTGTGTTGAATGATAAGATAGTAAGCGTTCCCAAGTTAGTGCTGACATAAATTGTACACTCCAATTAATAAATTCTAAATATTTAAACTCTTTATTACTTTCTTGACAGTCTAATGACATGTTGATAATCTACTAATAATATTTTGCCGAATAAGGGGGATTTTACTATGTGGGAACAAAAATTTTCTAAAGAAGGCTTAACTTTTGATGATGTTTTATTAGTACCAGCTAAATCAGAGGTTTTACCTAGAGATGTTGATTTAAGTGTACAATTAACTCCAAGCTTAACGCTTAATATTCCAATCATTAGTGCTGGGATGGATACAGTAACAGAAGCAGAATTAGCAATTGCCATTGCAAGACAGGGTGGTATGGGTGTTATCCATAAAAACATGTCAATTGAGCAACAAGCAGAGCAAGTGGATAAAGTAAAAAGATCTGAAAGAGGAGTTATTACTGATCCATTTTATTT
>NZ_JBLUOI010000165.1:0-1867 GCF_048059995.1 Metabacillus sp. YM-086
TGAAAAAATTGCAGTCGATTCACAAGTATACACAGTGATAGGTGTACTTAGCAAAGAAAATCCAAACCATATAAAAGATATTCCAGATACTGCAGCAAAGTTGGCTAAAGTATTAAAAACTGACTCTAAAGCTATTGAAAAATCGTTAAGTGATAGTAAAGCATATCAAGTTGAGTTAGGAAAAATAGGCAGAAATATAACATTTACTCAAATGCAAGAAATTAGCAATCTCGATCTTCCAGGAATCATCTTTGCTCCAGATATTAGAAGAACTTACCCATTAGGTGATTTTGCATCACACATTGTAGGAATCACTGATTTCGATGGTAAAGGTATATCAGGCATCGAAAAGGAATATTCAGAAGAGCTATTAGGGACAGATGGATACATAAAAAAGAAGATTGATGGGTTTATAGGATTTGGCTATGATTTGCCTCAGGAAGAATCAAAATCTAAGCCTCCTCAAAATGGAAACAATATATATACAACATTGGATATGAACATTCAGACGATCCTAGAAGACTCGATGAATCAAGTTGTTAAAGAATACAATCCTGAAAAAATCATTGGGATTGTGATGGACCCTAAAACAGGTGAGATAGTAGCTCTAAGTAATAGACCCTCAATTTATCCCAATGAGCAAAATGAAGTTAATTATTTGAACTATGCCCTGTCATCTTCCTTTGAACCTGGCTCTACAATGAAGATATTTACACTAGCAGCTGCTATTAATGTAGGGGTTTATAATGGTCAAGAGAAATATAAATCAGGTGCAATAGAAGTTACTGGTGAATTGATTCATGATCACAATAAAACGGGCTGGGGAATGATTACATATGATAAGGGTGTTGAGCTTTCGTCAAATGTTGCATTTACAATCCTAGCAAAAGACAAATTAGGTTTTGATCGATTCTATCGTTACTTACAGGAGTTTGGATTTGATAAAAAAACTGGAATAGATATGGGCAATGAAGGATTAGGTAAATTCGTTTATAATCGTCCAATTGAAAAAGCTACCACAGCGTTTGGTCAAGGATCTACTTTTACTCCAATTCAATTAGTTACAGCTGCTTCTTCTATCGCAAATGATGGTAAGATGATGAAGCCTTACGTCATAAAGAAAATTTTGGATGAAAAAGGAAAAATTCTTGAAGAAAACAAACCTAAAGTATTGAATAAACCAGTAAGTGCTGAAACAGCTAAGAAGACAAGAGAATTACTAACCTCTGTTGTAACTGATGGTACAGGAACCTACTTTCAGCTAAATGATTTTCAGGTTGCTGGTAAAACAGGAACTGCACAAATTTCTGATGGAGAAGGGGGTTATCAAGTTGGGAGAAATAATTATATGTTTTCATTTTTAGGAATGGCTCCTGCTGAAGACCCTAGGTTGATTATGTATGTTGCAGTTGAAAAACCAAATTTGAAGGCAGACCAAGTAGGTGCAAATGCTGTTTCCGACATATTCAATACTGTAATGGATTATGGTCTTAAAAAGCTAAACGCTACTTCTGATGTAGACAATAACAAAAGTAACAGTGAAGAAGTAACTCCAACAATCATGGAATCCTATAAAGAAAAGTCAGTTAAAAATTCAGTTAGCATCCTGAAAGGCAAAGGGTTAGAACCTATAATACTTGGTCAAGGAGAAAAGGTAGTAGAGACAGAACCAATTGAAGGAACAGAGTTGTTAAAGGGTTCAAAAGTATTAATAAAGACAGAAGGTAAAAAGGTAATGCCTGATATAACTGGATGGAGCCTTTCTGATGTTATGAAGCTAAGTAGCTTAACTGGGTTAGAGATTCAACATGAAGGAAATGGATTTGTAACTTCACAAAGTATAGGTGAAGGTAAAGAGATTAAAGAA
>NZ_JBLUOI010000166.1:0-1766 GCF_048059995.1 Metabacillus sp. YM-086
AAAAAATGATGCCTTCAGGTTGATTTCTATTTTGCCTTGATCGTGATTATCACGATCAGGTAAAGAGAGATTTTGGATCTAAAAAAGATTCGGCTGCTACGATCAAAGAGAGTGGCCACCGATTCTTCTTTTGAAGAAAACACACCCAACTTACGAAAAGTAAGAGGGTGGTTTCTTCATTCGCCAACAGGCGAAAAGGGGTTGGGTTTAAGGTTTCGATCTTTGGTTTTTAGGGGGATTGGGGGACTCCCCAACAAGCTGAATGGGTACCATTCATAGAGCTTGCCAACCCTCTAGTAATGTTGATATACTCGGAGTAGCCCGACAGGCATAAACGAGAATGAGACATTACTCCAAATTGAAAATTTGGTTAGAGAGGGGCGGTCTTTTTGGGCGAGAACAGGAAAGAGAATCGACAGATTAAATTTCGTGTAAGCGACCTCGAATTTCAAAATTTGGAGCAGGCAGCGACAAATCTTGGAATGAGTGTGCCTAGCTTCTGCAAGAAGAAGGCACAAGGGGTGAAAATGCGACCACCGAAAATTGATCGGGAGGGAGCATTTGAGATTGCAAAGGAGTTGCGAGCAATTGGCGTAAACGTCAATCAGCTTGCAAGGAAAGCAAACGAGGATAAGAATGTTTCTGTTTTAGAAGTGCAAGCAGTACAGAAGGAGTTGCATGAATTATGGCAACAATTCAACTCGGCAATACAAAGGTAGCAAGCAAACTGATCTCCTATGCTGAAAAGAGAGCCGAAGAACGTTCAGGGGTAGATTGTCCACCCGAATATGCAAAGGCTCAATTCAAAGCAACAAGGGAACTGTGGGGAAAAACAGATGGGATTCAAGCTCATCATATTATCCAGTCATTTAAGCCTGGAGAAGTTTCTCCCGAACAAGCAAATGAAATCGGCAGAGATTTAGCCAAAGAAATGGCAAAAGGGCATGAGGTAGCTATTTACACCCATACAGACAAGGATCACATACATAATCATATTGTCATCAATGCAGTCAGTTATGAGGATGGGAAAAAGTATCAACTACATGGAAAAGAAGCCATTGAGCAAGTGAGGGAAGCTAGCGATCGTCTTTGTTTAGAAAGAGGATTGTCTGTTGTGAAAGAGCCTTCGGCACAAACACGTTATACTCTTGCGGAAAAATCTCTTGTAGAAAAAGGAAAAGGCAGTTGGAAAGACGAGATTCGGGAAAGTGTAGACCACCTTAAAGGAAAAGTACAGAGCCTTAATGAATTAGCCGATAAATTAAAAAAAGACTTTGATATTGAAACGAAAATCACCCCTAAAAATATTAGCTTCAAGCACCCTGACCACGAAAAGTTCGTGAGGGGGACAAAGCTAGGTTTAGCTTATGAAAAGGAGACGTTAAAGGATGGCTTTGAAAGACAAATTGAGCGAGATCAAGAACGAGGAAATACCGAAAAATCGTCAACCCGATCAAGAGATTCAGATCAAAGAATTGACCGAACTTTTGAAACAAACCCACGAGCTGAACACCATCATGAAGGGGTACATCAGCACCCACATGGACAAGCAAACAATGGCAAAAATGACGATAGACAGCGAGTTGTTGCAGATCAAGGAAACAAGCGAAAAGGTTCAGCAGGGAATGACTTTGACCTTACAAAAGCAAGAGAAGCTCTTAGAAACGAGCAGACAAGCATTAATCGGAGTGTTAAAAAATGGTCAGACAGAGATGAGTCAGAACAACAGTCAAACGATTCAAGAACTCAAGTCAATTCAAAGCTCC
>NZ_JBLUOI010000167.1:0-1736 GCF_048059995.1 Metabacillus sp. YM-086
CCAGGATCAAACTCTCCAATAAAGAGTTGATATAGCTCATAAAAGTTTGTACTATATAGTACGTTGTTTTTGTTAATAAAAATTAACGTTAGCACGCTTGGTTTTGTTTAGTTTTCAAAGATCATTTCACGTCGTTCTCTCAGAAGCGACTTTATCAATATAACATTTTAACTAAGTTAGTGTCAACCATCTTTTTAAAAAGTTTTTTCAAGAGATAAACACTGTCGCTCAGCAGCGACGTTTTATACTATATCACCATTTTGAAAGAAGGTCAACAAAATCATTAAAGTTTTTTTGTTATTTTAGACATCACATTTACTAGTATATCTCTTTTTTCTTTTAATGCTCTTTCTTTAACACTGTTTCCTTCACCAAGTGACGCTCTAATGTATATAAGCTCATCTAATTCCGATAACTCTCTTATTAACATTTGCTCAATTTCTTTCCTTTCCTTCTCATGAAATAAGTAGTAGATCATCCTTTTCTCCTCCTACTTACTCATTCTTTCTATATAATTTTATTTTTAATCATGTAAATAAGAGTCCAAGCATAGACTTGTCTCAAGAGAATGTTGTCTGAGGAGGACCGTTATGAATCAATTTCACGTATTTCATATTAAGAAAATTAAACAGTTGGCCTTAATTATGTTAGCTGCATTTTTCACTGCCGGAATTCTATATGTTGAGAATGTATTAAACTATCCTGTTTTCTCAACATCAGATGGCCCAAAAGCAATTTACCGAGGAGAAACGAAAAACAATGAAATTGCTTTAACCTTTGATATCAGCTGGGGAGATGTTAAAGCAGAGAGTATTCTTGATACATTAAAAAAGCAGAACATAAAAAATAGTACATTCTTTTTGTCAGCTTCATGGGCTGAAAGGCATCCTGATGTTGTAAAACGGATTAAAGAAGATGGGCACCAGATCGGAAGCATGGGATATAACTACAAAGATTATCGAGATTTGGAGCCAAACGAAGTACGAAAAGACCTATCCATGGCTCAAGAGGTATTTACTAAACTTGGTGTAAAGGATATTAAATTGCTCCGCCCACCAAGTGGAGGCTTTAATAAAGATGTTCTTAAGATTGCTTCACAGCAAGGGTATACAGTAGTGCATTATAGTGTCGATTCAGATGATTGGACTAACCCTGGTGTTGAAGCAATTGTAGAGAATACCACTTCTTCTATAAAAGGTGGAGACATTGTTCTATTGCATGCATCTGATTCCGCTAAACAAACAAATGAGGCTCTTCCCACAATTATTAAGGAAATAAGAAGTAAAGGACTACAAAATGTTACAGTCGACGAATTAATCGCTAATGCTCAAACAAAGTCTTCTGAAGTTAAGTAGTTTTCTTTTAGAGTATATTGCGTTTCTTCTTAGTTTCAATGTGAAGAGGCGTTGTGCGATTACTCTATTTAAAGTTATGTATAATGGGACTATCCGCTTCAGTATGAAGGCAGTTGTAGTCTTTAAAAATTATTGGTCTTTATACTTTTATGAGGAACATTTCTCTTGGCCTTCATGCTGACTTTGGTCTTCATCTCCTCTATGAAGACCATTTCTCTTGTTCCCCATACAACTTTTGGTCTTCATCTCCTTTATGAAGACCATTTCTCTTATTCCCCATACCACTTTTAGCCTTCATCTCCTTTATGAAGACCATTTCTCTTGTTCCTCATACTACTTTTGATCATCATCTCCTTTATGAAGACCATTTCTCTTATTCCC
>NZ_JBLUOI010000168.1:0-1579 GCF_048059995.1 Metabacillus sp. YM-086
ATATTTTTCTGTATCTCTGCTCACTATTGTAAAATGCGGGCTTAAAATCCCTTCTGTCCCACCTGACATAACAAAAGAAATTCCCTCCGCAGATGTGCCATTATATTTCTCAAAAAAATTCTTTAGCGAACTTGTTGCATAACCACGAGTATAATCATTTACACAACCATTCCCCTCCGTTTTCCCCATAACAGCGATCACCTTCGAAGGGTCAAGGATGCTTCTATCGATATAATCTTGTAATCCACTAACATCATCTGGGGATGCTGCCGGAACACGTAACACAGAACACTTCATACTTCATCAATCCTTTGCCAAAATATTAACTTCCTTTCTAGCCAGCTAATTGTCCAAAATAATACTAAGCCACAAAGCGCAGAAGCGAAGATCGCAGAGAACATAATCGGTGTATCCATGTGGTATGAGGAGGTAAGAACCACGTAACCTAACCCCTTGTTCGCCCCTACAAACTCACCAACTATTGCA
Organism: Metabacillus sp. YM-086; assembly: GCF_048059995.1. Taxonomy (NCBI): domain Bacteria; kingdom Bacillati; phylum Bacillota; class Bacilli; order Caryophanales; family Bacillaceae; genus Metabacillus; species Metabacillus sp. YM-086. The sequence continues at coordinate 487 of NZ_JBLUOI010000168.1, forward strand.
CCTACAATTGCCAAGGAGCTTGAGATCTTTAATGCTGACATCACATATGGTAGACTTGTCGGTAATCTAAGCTTCCAAAAAATCTCCCACTTCGTTCCTTTATAGGTTGTGAATAATTCCCATGCTTCGTGTTCAATAGCTTTAAGGCCCTTTACGCTATTCACTAGAATAGGAAAAAAACAAATGAGCATAGAAGCAACAATTTTTGATTCATAGCCTGTTCCTAACCAAACAACTAATAGTGGAGCTAACGCAACAAGCGGTGTTGTTTTAAGGGCAATCGCTAATGGATACATTCCTTTTTCTATTGGTTTTGAATGAACAAATATGACAGCTGTCGTAAATCCTAAAATATTAGCTAATAGAAATCCAACAAGTGCCTCATATAACGTCACCAACATATGAGACATTAGCGAACCGTCAATTTCCTGCATCACAGTGGATGGTGCAGGCAGTAAATATGTTGGAATTGAAAACGACCGAACAGCGACTTCCCAAAGAATAAAAATTCCAACCGCAAAGATAATGGGATATCCAGTGTTTTTTATACCACTTTTCATCATTGTTGTTTCACCTTCCTTCTTAGCTCTTTCACTGTTTTAAAAAAGCCAGGGTGCTCCTCCATACCAACCTCTCTTGGACGAGGTAACGGAACATCTATCATTTCTTCTACCCCTGCAGGTCTTGATGACATCATAGCGATACGATCAGACATAATCACAGACTCTTGGATAGAATGTGTGACCATTACAACTGTACTTAACCCATTATCCGGACTTTCCCAAAGCCGCAGGAGCTCGAAATTTAATTTTTCTCTAGTAAATTCATCTAATGCACCAAAAGGTTCATCCATTAAGAGGATAGTTGGTTCAGCAGCAAGGGCTCTTGCTATAGCAACCCTTTGCTGCATCCCTCCACTAAGTTGATGCGGGTAATGGTTTTTGAAGTCATACAATCCCACAAGCTGCAATGCATTCTCTGCTTTCTCTCTACGTAATTTCTTATTAAATTCCTTTTCTTTACCTAAGTTCAACGGCATTTCAATATTTTGCAGTGCTGTCATCCAAGGCATTAATACTGGTTTTTGAAAAAC
>NZ_JBLUOI010000169.1:0-1486 GCF_048059995.1 Metabacillus sp. YM-086
CTTTTTTATTTTTCAATCTCCTTATGTCAATCTCTTCTGTCTTAAAGATTAAGTTATTAAAGTAACAAATCGCATAAAATTCATTTTGCGCTGCAAGGTAATAAGTTGTATTTAAAATAATTTTCAAGGAATCTGAATTATTAGCTCTCACTCTAAAGCATGGTAAATTATATTTCAAGATTACCCCATCAGTCCATACAGTATTTGTTTCATCAAGAATTTCTACTTTATATTCTATCTCTGCTTTTTCAAAAGTTTCTTTAATATCAGAATAATCATCATATGCAATAAAAGTAATATAAAGTGGAAAACGTTTCTGTGTATTTAACATCTCAAATAAAAATTGTTTATTAGTTTCAATATAGCTTTTTTCATTCTCATTAGCAGAAAGAGAATAGGCTTTTATCTTATTATTTATTTTCACATAATGATCCTTACAATAATACTGCTCCTCTTGAATCCAAATCTCGAACATACTTTTCACCCTTTGGTTATAATACTATTTATAAACTTAACTAAATGAATAATTAATACTTTATTCATCTTTATTTATTCAAATAAAGTAGCAACAACAAAGGCCAACTTGGTTCCTGACTTCATCAATCTAAAATAAAATTATAACGCCCTATACAAAAAAAGACGCTTTGTTCGTGGAACATTATTGAAGTAGATTATTTAATAGAGAGTCATATTCTTCCCAAAATTTCAGATACATTTCTTGGTCATACTCATCTGAAATTTGTTTTTTAGATTGATTAAAAAAGCTCTTAGCTTTCAAAGCAAAAGACACTATTTGTTCGTTATACAACTGGTTGCTTAAGACAATTTCATCTACTGGAAAACGTATAATTCCAGTTTCAAGACTAGTCGATTTTATTTTTATAAAATTTGATAAGATAACTTGATCATTTAAGTGCTTAACACTCCAATGAATAGATATTGGGCATCCCGTCATTAACATCGTGCCACAGCCATGAAGGATTAATCCCTCTTCATTTTCAGGGTCACATTCATAATCATTGTTAACTGTTCTTAACAATGCTAAGGCAGATTCAATAATTCCCCATTCTTCTCCTAATCCATCTTGAGTTATTATATAATCATTTACCTTAATATAAATTTCTCCATGAGAGCATAAATCTAATTTCGAAGGTTCCATCCAATGTTGATTTAAGATTTTTATTTTAAACTCATCCAAAATAAACTCTACTCCTTCTGTCCTTCTAATCTAATCACTTTTCTTTGCCTAACTCTTTAACCGTAGGTAATTCATTAATTCCTTAAAAGGAGTTGAATATGAGTCTTCATATTTTTTTATATGTTGTTTTAGAAGATTCAAACTTTTTTCAAGGTATGGATGAATTTGAGTCGTATCCGCAATGTAGTATAAACTTATTAAACGGTAAAGGGTTTCCCATAATAAATAATATCTTCCAATTCATATAGTACATTAATAACATTTGGAATGTAGTTATATGCTTCTTCA
>NZ_JBLUOI010000170.1:0-1402 GCF_048059995.1 Metabacillus sp. YM-086
AAACAATATGCTTTACAGCTTCAACTTGCACTGGAACAAATGGGTTCAACCATGCAGGTTATTGCTAATCAAAAAGAAGAGATTGCGGAACTGCGGAAACACCTTGCTAATGTAGAAAAAAGGCAACAAGAACAACAAGAGTACATTACTACTAAACTGGAAGAACGAGATCGAAAGCTAATTGAATCATTAAGAGAAATACAGGAAACTAAAAAAGAGGTTGCCAGTAGTGAAGAAAAAGTAAAAATAGGTTTTTTTTCTAAGTTGTTCAAACGATGAAATGTCAAATCCAACTTAGTATAGAAATCTAAAGAAAACGTGAGAAAATAGGAGATTGTGATTTTAAATTATTAACTCAATATTTAAGTATTTCCCAAACTAAAAACCCTCAAATTTGAGCGATTTTGCCCAAATTTGAGGGTTTGGTTTTGGAACGACTTCCGATTAGAGCCATTATGTAAACTAAAAAAATATAGATAGAAAGTCATGTATTTATTTGTCTAATTTTGTTGAATCAATTAGAATATTGTTGAAACTTGTTATAATAGTACTAAATTAAATAATTTTTACCGATAAAGGCAAACTTATCGAAAGGTAAGGACGCAAAGCCAAGGACCTAAAGCATTTTGCTATGGTAGCCTAGCCACCGAAGAAAACTAGATCAAAAAGGTGAACCTAGGCTCTTCAGGTTCATCTTTTTGTATGTCTTATATGTAAAATAATGGAATGGAGGAGGTGTAGATTTTGTCCATAGAAGATTTTATAAATGAAGAGAAATTTTTCCACCATTTTCAGCCTATTTATTACCTAAAAACTGGGAACATATTAGGTTATGAAGTTCTTCTTAGATCCAACATGTATTCTAATCCTGAATATGTTATCCAAGAAGCAATAAAAGAAAAAAAGCTCTATGAATTAGATTCGGGGTCTATTCATAAAGCTATTTCTACCTACAATTCAGCAGGATTATCTAAAAAAGACGGAAAACTGTTTTTAAATATACTTCCATCGACTATTTTAAATTCTAATTTCCCGTATTTTATCAATAAAATTATTGCCGAAAATTATTTAAGTAATCAAGAATTTATCCTAGAGATTTCCGAATCTGAAAATATTCAGGATTTTGATACATTTAAAACTAGAATATTAGAACTTAAAAAACAAGGATTTTTTATTGCTATTGATGATATTGGACATGGATATTGCAATTTGAAAACTATTATAGAACTAGAGCCAGACTATTTAAAATTAGATCGATATTTTTCACAAGATCTAAAATCTTCTAAGCAAAAACAATCCCTTATTTCATTTTTTCTAAACTATTGTCAAGAATATAAAAGTCAATTAATTCTAGAAGGTTTAGAAAATGAAATGGATATGGAAATGGCAAAATCCTTAGGTA
>NZ_JBLUOI010000171.1:0-1347 GCF_048059995.1 Metabacillus sp. YM-086
GTTGATGATAAACTATTAATTAGCTTAAAAGGAAAAATAGAAAGGGAGAATGTTTAGATGAGTGATCAAAAAATAGATATGATTTTAACTGCTTTGAATGAGTTTAAAGGCGAGTTTGTTGAGTTTAAGAAGGAAAACAAAGAACAGTTAAATCGTATTGAGGAAGCTGTTATTCGTTTGGAAGAAAATCAACCTCAAGATATAACTGCTATGCTTAGTCAGATTAATAGAAAACTTGATGATCGTGACAATGAATTACAAGTTTTGAATAAGCGACTTTTTAAGACTGAAAGTGAAATTGAGAGATTAACTCGTCAATAAATTCTATGAAAGAGGAATTTATATGTTATTGTCGAAACATAGAGAAATGAGAAAAAACCGCCCTTGCTTTGGTCGGCTTGGCGGTTTCTCAAATACATAGAGGACAGGAATTAGTGTCCCTTTCTTACTTATAGGATATATATATTCTAACATATTGGGACTAATTCCTGCCACATAGGGAGAGGAATTAGATGAAAAAAAATAATGTTGTTGATTTTGACCAAGCTGAAAAGAATGCTAGAAAAAGAGATTTTGAAAAAGATTCAGAAGCTAGATTCAAAGCCGAAGAATTAAAAAAATCACTACTAGACCAACTAAAAGAACTTACTGGTGAAGAACATTTTATTGGAACCAGTAAAGATCCATTTGCAGGGGAGCCATTCAATCAGGTCATGCATAGAAATTTAGATTTACTAAATAGAATTGGTTATCTTAATCAAGCCGAAGGAGATTTTCTATTTCGGATTCAAGCTTATTTAGAATTTAAAAGTAATGTAATTATTTGCAGGGAAGATAAATTTAAAAAGAAACGAAAAAATGTTGAAGACGATTTTGAACTTCCTAAGTCTGCAACGGTTTCAGAAATTGCTGAAATGATAGGGAAATCAAGACAAAAAACGTCTGTAATTATGAATGGTTTGAAGGATAAAGAGATTTTACTTAATCCCGAAGGGGCAGGACACGTTATTGAAAATGGAAGAACTGTAAGCCCTAGAACGTGGATTGTAAATCCTTATATTATGATTTGTGCACCTAGAAAAAATAATGTCCAACTGGACAAGCTAACTATGAGATTATTTCAACACTCTTTGAAAAATCTTAAAGATCAGAATGGAAAAAAGGTAACTTTACCTGCAAGATTTTTTTAATAAAAGATTTTAGATCATATCTGAAAATGATATGGTCTTTTTTTATTATTTGGAATTTATTAGGTGTCACGAAAAGGTGACAAAAACACGTCAAAGTGTCACGAAAAGGTGACACCCCAAAAAGTACAACAAAACTAGTCATACCAACACTTCTAAC
>NZ_JBLUOI010000172.1:0-1305 GCF_048059995.1 Metabacillus sp. YM-086
ACACGGAAGTTAAGCTCTTCAGCGCCGATGGTAGTTGGGGGTTTCCCCCTGTGAGAGTAGGACGTCGCCAAGTAAGAAGAGGAAAAAGATCAGTAGAAATGCTGGTCTTTTTTGTTTTTTAAAAGAATGTTAAACCGAAGGTTTGTATGTGAAAATTAGAGACAAAGTAAGACTACTAGCCTGAGGCTTGGGAGAAGCAAGAAGGTCAAGGAAGCGCAGGCAGTGAAGACCGGAGTGTGCGGTTTTGGTACATGAGGATCTGAACGAACAAACTGACGCTGAGATTCGCCGCTTATCGCAAGCCGATAGTCCGAACGCGGAAGTTAAGCTCTTGCGCCGATGGTAATTGGGGGTTTCCCCCTGTGAGAGTAGGACGTCGCCAAGTAATATGGAGAAAAGATCAGTAGAGATGCTGATCTTTTTTTGTGTAGTTATAAAATGAAAATGTTGAAGGTTGTAGAAATCTGTAGAATCGAAGATAAAGTATTCAGAATCGAAGATAAAACTTCAATAATCGTAGATAAAGTACTCAGAATCGAAGATAAATATAAATGCTAATTTAAAAATGAACAAAGATGATTACATAAGAATGTACAGTTTTGTGATGTACATGCATACTTAGTTTGAGGTGGAGAGAATGCATGTACAGCTAGATTTAACGACAGAGATAGAAGTAAAAAGTCTAAAAGATTTACCAAAGTTAAAATTTCTTATGGAGAGCTTAAACATGAAAATAAATAAAAGTAAGATAGGGCGAGAATTGGGAGTAGATCGGAGGACTGTGGATCGATATTTAAATGGAAAGGGGCCAAGTAAAACCCGTAATAGAAAATCTAGAATAGATGAGTTATATGGTGTTATATCAGACCTACTCTCAAAGGATTCAATACAAACTTTTTACTACAAGAGAGTTCTTTGGGAGTACTTAAAGGATAACCATAGTTTGAACTGTTCCCAGTCATCTTTCCGACGATACATATCAAACAAACCTGAGTTCCAAGCATATTTTACCGATGGTAAAAGAACTCAAGCAGCACAATCTGTTGTTCGTTATGAAACCCCTCCGGGGGAACAGGCTCAATTCGACTGGAAGGAGAACATAAAATACATAACGTGTGATGGGGAGATTATACACGTTAATGTAGGAGTGTTGGTGTTAGGAAATTCAAGGTTTAAGTCTTATGGTTTAACCATATCCAAATCACAAAGTATATTAATGTCCTTTTTAATGGAGTGCTTTGAAGCAATTGGTGGAGTACCAAAGATCATTTTAACGGACAATATGAAAACAGTAATGGATGAACA
>NZ_JBLUOI010000173.1:0-1239 GCF_048059995.1 Metabacillus sp. YM-086
TATAGTACCGAAGTTCCTGATTCCACACTGCCAAGAAAAGCCTCTAGCGAGGTGAGAGGTGCCCGTACCGCAAACCGACACAGGTAGGCGAGGAGAGAATCCTAAGGTGAGCGAGAGAACTCTCGTTAAGGAACTCGGCAAAATGACCCCGTAACTTCGGGAGAAGGGGTGCTTTTTAGGGTGAATAGCCCGGAAAAGCCGCAGTGAATAGGCCCAGGCGACTGTTTAGCAAAAACACAGGTCTCTGCGAAGCCGCAAGGCGAAGTATAGGGGCTGACGCCTGCCCGGTGCTGGAAGGTTAAGGGGAGAGGTTAGCGCAAGCGAAGCTTTGAACCGAAGCCCCAGTAAACGGCGGCCGTAACTATAACGGTCCTAAGGTAGCGAAATTCCTTGTCGGGTAAGTTCCGACCCGCACGAAAGGCGTAACGATCTGGGCACTGTCTCAACGAGAGACTCGGTGAAATTATAGTACCTGTGAAGATGCAGGTTACCCGCGACAGGACGGAAAGACCCCGTGGAGCTTTACTGTAGCCTGATATTGAATTTTGGTACAGCTTGTACAGGATAGGTAGGAGCCTGAGAAGCCGGAGCGCTAGCTTCGGTGGAGGCGTCGGTGGGATACTACCCTGGCTGTATTGAAATTCTAACCCACAGCCCTGATCGGGCTGGGAGACAGTGTCAGGTGGGCAGTTTGACTGGGGCGGTCGCCTCCTAAAATGTAACGGAGGCGCCCAAAGGTTCCCTCAGAATGGTTGGAAATCATTCGTAGAGTGTAAAGGCACAAGGGAGCTTGACTGCGAGACCTACAAGTCGAGCAGGGACGAAAGTCGGGCTTAGTGATCCGGTGGTTCCGCATGGAAGGGCCATCGCTCAACGGATAAAAGCTACCCCGGGGATAACAGGCTTATCTCCCCCAAGAGTCCACATCGACGGGGAGGTTTGGCACCTCGATGTCGGCTCATCGCATCCTGGGGCTGTAGTCGGTCCCAAGGGTTGGGCTGTTCGCCCATTAAAGCGGTACGCGAGCTGGGTTCAGAACGTCGTGAGACAGTTCGGTCCCTATCCGTCGTGGGCGTAGGAAATTTGAGAGGAGCTGTCCTTAGTACGAGAGGACCGGGATGGACGCACCGCTGGTGTACCAGTTGTCTTGCCAAAGGCATAGCTGGGTAGCTATGTGCGGAAGGGATAAGTGCTGAAAGCATCTAAGCATGAAGCCCCCCTCAAGATGAGATTTCCCAT
>NZ_JBLUOI010000174.1:0-1101 GCF_048059995.1 Metabacillus sp. YM-086
GGTAAAAAAAGGTCACGTCTTACGTTCCGATTGTTAGTAGGACGATATTTGCTGTCAGTTGTTTGTTTTAATCGTCCTTACTTTAAAAATAAACTTTCTATTGATGCGACGGTTACAGTTACAGGGAAATGGGACAAACATAGACAAACGATTACAGTATCTAATCTTTTATTTGGCCCAAAACAAGATGTATCAGGAATTGAACCTGTTTATTCTGTTAAAGGAAAATTAACAGTAAAAGGAATAAGAAAATTTGTTTCAATTGCCCTTAAAGATTATCTTGAAGGTGTTACTGAGCTCTTGCCTGATCATTTACTTAATAAATACAAGCTAATGACAAGAAAAGAGGCACTTAAGACCATTCACATACCTGAGGAAAAAGAGGACCTTAAACAAGCGAGAAGACGCTTTGTTTATGAAGAGTTTCTTTTATTTCAACTTAAAATGCAGACGCTAAGGAAGGTTCAGCGAGAACAATCGAAGGGGGTTGTTCATCAATTTTCTAAAGAAAAGCATAAGGTTTTTCTTGATTCTTTACCTTTTCCATTAACAAATGCCCAAACACGTGTTGTAAATGAAATTCTAAGTGACATGACTTCACCTTATCGAATGAATCGGCTATTGCAAGGGGATGTCGGTTCCGGAAAAACGGTTGTTTCTGCTATTGCGATCTATGCAGCCTTCTTGTCTGGTTACCAAAGTGCGTTAATGGTACCTACCGAGATATTAGCTGAACAGCATGCTGAGTCACTTTTTCAATTGTTTGAGCCTTTTGGAGTATCAGTCGCTTTGTTAACTAGTTCAGTTAAAGGAAAGAAAAGAAGAGACTTACTAGAAAGAGTGGCAAACAATGAAATAAATTTATTAATTGGGACACATGCGCTTATTCAAGATGATCTCGCGTTCCATAAACTTGGACTTGTTATTACAGATGAACAACACCGTTTTGGAGTTGAACAAAGGCGGATGCTAAGAGAAAAAGGTGAACAGACCGATGTATTATTTATGACAGCTACACCAATACCTCGGACATTAGCGATAACTGCCTTTGGGGAAATGGACGTTTCAATTATAGATGAACTACCAGCAGGAAGGAAAACA
>NZ_JBLUOI010000175.1:0-1087 GCF_048059995.1 Metabacillus sp. YM-086
CAAAAACACGTCAAAGTGTCACGAAAAGGTGACACCCCAAAAAGTACAACAAAACTAGTCATACCAACACTTCTAACCACTTTTAACATTCTCTCTCTATTATCACTATTGTTTAATAGCAATTCGCTCCTTATTTGGCAACCCTAATTTTAGATATTTTTCGTTATCGCCCTAAAGGCTAAAGGGTTGCCATCAAGGCAACCAAAACCTTGTCTCTAAGGTGGGCGATAAGCTATGTTTCACAAAGCAATGAAAATGACAGTATTAAAAGATTTACCTGATAAATTATTTTAAATTTAAGTCGTGGTTGTCATTCGATAACTACGACTTTTTTATTGTTTTCGTGTGTTGCAAATATACAACACACGAAAATGCCTACAAACGTTGATATAACAACATTTATAACCTAAAAAAACTCTCTCTCTTCTCACTCTATATTTAATAGCAATTCGGCTCTTGTTTTGCAAGACTAATTTTATGTATTTTTCGTTATTGCCCTAAAGGCAACCAAAATTTAGTCTGTAAGTTTTTTTATTGTGGGTATTAATTGATCAAAATTTGGCTTTATAATAAAATCTTTTGCTCCAGATCGAATTGCTTCTATCATTGTATATTTTGTTGCTAAGGCTGAAAATACTATCACATTTGCATTAGGGTTAATTTCCATTATTTTTCTAAGAGCAATAATTCCATCAACATTAGGCATTGTTAAATCAAGTAATACAATATCTGGTTGATAATGTGTAAAATAATCGATTGCTTCTTTTCCATCTTTGGCTTCTGCAATTACATGATAATCATTTTGTTTAATAATTTCTTTAATCCTAGTTCTCATAAATGAAGAATCATCTGCTATTAATACTGTTTTCATAATCATTTCCCCTTTTAGGGATAAACTCGGCTTTATGGTTGTAACACTAAAACTTAAATGATTATAGTTTATAGATGGTAATTGTAGAATTCTGTTAATAAAGCTGGTTTTCCTAATAAATATCCTTGGGCAATAGGAATACCTAAGGATTTTGCCATTTCCATATCCATTTCATTTTCTAAACCTTCTAGAATTAATTGACTTTTATATTCTTGA
>NZ_JBLUOI010000176.1:0-1042 GCF_048059995.1 Metabacillus sp. YM-086
ACACAAAATAGCAAGTCATCCACATATATGTCCCGATACTCGTACAATCGAGACACAAAATAGCAAGTCATCCAGATATATGTCCCGATACTGGAACTATCGAGACACAAAATAGCAAGTCATCCAGATATATGTCCCGATACTCGTACAATCGAGACACAAAATAGCAAGTCATCCAGATATATGTCCCGATACTGGTACAATCGAGACACAAAATAGCAAGTCATCCACAATTATGTCCCGATACTCGTACAATTGAGACAAAAAATGGCATATCATCCACAATTATGTCCCAATACTCGTAGAATCGAGACACAAAATGGCATATCATCCAAAATTATGTCCCGAGACTGGCACTATCGAGACACAAAATAGCAAGTCATCCACAATTATGTCCCGATACCGGAACTATCGAGACACAAAATAGCAAGTCATCCACATATATGTCCTGATACTGGTACAATTGAGACACAAAATGGCATATCATCCAAAATTATGTCCCGATACTGGTACAATCGAGACAAAAAATAGCAAGTCATCCACATATATGTCCCGATACTCGTACTATTGAGACACAAAATGGCATATCACCCAAAATTATGTCCCAATACTCGTAGAATCGAGACACAAAATGGCATATCATCCACATATATGTCCCGATACTGGTACAATCGAGAAAAAAATAGCAAGACATCCATAATTATGTCCTGATTTTCCGACTATCGGGACACCTCTTCGCTGTACATTCTAATATAATCACCTTCGTACATTATTGAATTAACATTTATAGTAAGAGATGGTCTTAATAAGAGCGATAAAGAACAAGTTAGGTGATTTATGGGAGCAAGATAGTCTTTATATGAGCAAGGTTGATTAAGTTAGGTAATTGATGAGAGAGAGATAGCCTTCATAAGAGCCATGAAGACCAAGTCATGTGAATTATTGGAGTGAGATGTTCTTCATGTGAGCGATGAAGACCAAGTTGTGTGAATTATTGGAGTGAGATGGTCTTAATAAGAGCGATGAAGACCAAGTTGTGTGA
>NZ_JBLUOI010000177.1:0-1001 GCF_048059995.1 Metabacillus sp. YM-086
TTCGCCCTATTCAGACTCGCTTTCGCTGCGGCTCCGTCTTATCAACTTAACCTTGCACGGGATCGTAACTCGCCGGTTCATTCTACAAAAGGCACGCCATTACCCATTAACGGGCTTTGACTACTTGTAGGCACACGGTTTCAGGATCTCTTTCACTCCCCTTCCGGGGTGCTTTTCACCTTTCCCTCACGGTACTGGTTCACTATCGGTCACTAGGGAGTATTTAGCCTTGGGAGATGGTCCTCCCTGCTTCCGACGGGATTTCACGTGTCCCGCCGTACTCAGGATCCACTCTGGAGGGAACGAAGTTTCAACTACAGGGTTGTTACCTTCTTTGACGGGCCTTTCCAGACCTCTTCATTTACTCCGTTCCTTTGTAACTCCGTATAGAGTGTCCTACAACCCCAAGAGGCAAGCCTCTTGGTTTGGGCTTCTTCCGTTTCGCTCGCCGCTACTTGGGAAATCGCGTTTGCTTTCTCTTCCTCCGGGTACTTAGATGTTTCAGTTCCCCGGGTCTGCCATCATCACCCTATGAATTCAGGTGAAGATACTACTCCATTACGAGCAGTGGGTTTCCCCATTCGGAAATCTCCGGATCAAAGCTTACTTACAGCTCCCCGAAGCATATCGGTGTTAGTACCGTCCTTCATCGGCTCCTAGTGCCAAGGCATCCACCGTGCGCCCTTAACAACTTAACCTTTGACATCGAAGATGTCGTTTAAATCAATTATTAAGAGAATCACTAAACTAAGCGTTTAAACTCAGTGAATTACTTGAATTGTTTTCGTTATCTAGTTTTCAAGGAACATAAAACACAGGATGTTCAAATGCACTCTGCATTTAGACTCCTATGTATTGAGTCTTACTTATATAGAAAGATCAGAATGATCTCTCAAAACTAAACAAAATACCAAGCGTGCCTCATTTTCCTTAGAAAGGAGGTGATCCAGCCGCACCTTCCGATACGGCTACCTTGTTACGACTTCACCCCAATCATCTGT
>NZ_JBLUOI010000178.1:0-991 GCF_048059995.1 Metabacillus sp. YM-086
TCTAGAAAAAGCTCTTTACAAAGCACTTGTTGCTTCTGGAATTCAGATTAAAAACCATGGCTCTGTCCTATTAACAGTAGCGGACAAAGATAAAGAAGAAGGTTTAGAGATTGCTAGAAGGTTCCACCAAATTGGGTATCAAATTCTAGCGACAAGTGGAACAGCAGATTATTTAAGAGCCTACAATATTCCAGCAAAAGTTGTTAATAAAATTGGTGCGTCTGAACCGAATCTATTAGATGTTATTCGTAAAGGTGAGGCACAATTTGTAATCAATACCTTAACAAAAGGAAAACAGCCAGCTAGAGACGGATTTAAAATTCGCCGTGAATCAGTAGAAAATGGAATTCCTTGTTTAACTTCATTAGATACAGCAGTTGCCATTTTACGTGTACTAGAGTCGATGACATTCTCTACAGATACGATGCCAAAGATCAACAAGCAGCTAGAGGTGAGCTTAACGTGATAAAAAAAGAACTAATGGTCGTGACAAAACACGAAAAAATTGCAGAACATATTTTTCAGCTAACACTACATGGTGAACTTGTTTCAGAGATGGGTAACCCAGGTCAGTTTGTTCATTTAAAGGTGTCAGAGGGTAGCACACCTCTATTAAGAAGACCGATTAGCATTTCTGAAATTGATATAGATAAAAAGCAATTCACAATGATATATAGAGCAGAAGGGGCTGGTACTCAGCTCCTTTCTAAAAAGGTCGTTGAAAACGTAGTGGATGTTTTAGGACCATTAGGGAATGGCTTTCCAATTGATACAGTTGAAAGTGGACAGAAAGCTTTGTTAGTTGGCGGAGGAATAGGCGTTCCTCCTTTGCTTGAACTATCAAGACAACTAGTCGCAAAGGGTGTAAAGGTGCAGCATGTATTAGGTTTTCAAACAAAAAATGCTGTGTTTTTAGAAGAAGAGTTTTCTAAACTAGGAACAACGATCATAACAACCGACGATGGGTCTTACGGATACAAGGGATTTGTAA
>NZ_JBLUOI010000180.1:0-959 GCF_048059995.1 Metabacillus sp. YM-086
GATGAATTTATGGTACTGGTTACAAAAGAAGGTGTGGACTTAGAAAAGGTCAATGAAATGTTAAATCAGCTTTATATTCCACCTTATAAATATGATTTGTTACCGGAACACTTGAAGCACTCCAATTCAGCTAAAAAAGAAAAAGCCGGTCGTCCAAGTCTTGGCGTTACTAAAAAGGTTTCTATCACACTTCCTAGCGATATTTGGGAAAAGATCGAGAATGAAATTTCGGACCAGGAGTTAAAGTCTATGTCTGCTTATTTTCGTAAGGTTGCACTAGATCACTTCAAGGGGGGGTCTAAAGATGAAAAAATTACTGATTTATAAAGAAAATGGAGAATTTGTTATTGAGAGAGTGAACGAGTTTAATCATGCCTTTAAGCGAAATTTCATCAGTGAACAAGGTCTTTTTGAAGGGTTGCAGTCTTATCAACCAGTCATTGACGAGTACGAATTGGAAGTTTCTGACGAGTTATGGTCATTGGTTCTTAACTTCTTAAATAGCAAGGATTTTCAAAAATGATTTGTTCTTACTGTAATTCAGAGAACAATAAATACGCTGAAAATTGTGGGTTTTGTGACGCTCCTTTGAAAAAGCAGCGTCCAAAACTAAAAGACCATATTTACTTAGAAATGGCTGAATGGCGATTTAGTGAACTATCGGTTGTTCATACATTCGACTTGTTAATTTTGCTTCGACTGGTGAGAGAGGAAAGAACGAAATGCTATCATTTAATGAGAGGGGTTCAGAAGGGCTCTAAATTGATTGAAATAGATTCTGACACGTTAACCTATGCTGAAAGTGAATATAGGCGTTATACGGCTCGTATGAAGGTTATAGAGGGTATCTTGATTGATAGAATGGGGTATAAACCTAAGAGAGTTGATGATAAACTATTAATTAGCTTAAAAGGAAAAATAGAAAGGGAGAATGTTTAGATGAGTGATCAAAAAATAGA
>NZ_JBLUOI010000181.1:0-860 GCF_048059995.1 Metabacillus sp. YM-086
ACGGAAGTTAAGCTCTTCAGCGCCGATGGTAGTTGGGGGTTTCCCCCTGTGAGAGTAGGACGTCGCCAAGTAAGATGGAGAAAAGATCAGTAGAGATGCTGGTCTTTTTTTGCTTATAAAAAAAGTAAGGGTGAAGCATAAATATAATTTTTATTATGAAGATGCATGGTAGAAACAAATTTAAAGGTACAAGCAAGAGTAAGTAGAGGAAATGTAGAATTTTGTCGAATCGAAGATAAAAACGGGATAATCGAAGATAAACCTCTAATAATCGTAGATACCCCTCTTATAATCGAAGATAAGACTCTAGTAATCGTAGATACCCCTTGTAAAATCGCAGATAAACATATTAATCACAGTTAAAATGTTCATGGAAGAAGACCTATGCATCCATTCTTAAGAAAAAACTGGTTTATAGAGTGAATACAAGCAATATTTCCTTTCTATTTCCTGCCTGATTTACCGTTCATCACCGCTATGAACGACATTCCCTTTCTGAGTCCTACCATTTGTGTCGTTCATCCCACTTATGAACGACAGAACATGCACTTTTCCTACGACTTTTGCCGTAGATCCCCTTATGAACGACACAAACGCTCTTTTCCGCTCGCATTTGTTGTTGATCCCCCTAATGAATTAAAGCCCTGAAGCTTTGGTATAAGGTAAGTATTGTTGAACAAGAAGATCTAAATGTCTTCTTAAGACTAAAAAACCTCTTTACAAGTCAAATTCATGACTAGTAAAAAGGTTTTTATAAAGATATATATTTTATGATTTTTCTAATGGCTTTTCCCAAGCTTCAACATTTTTTAAACCTTTAATAGAGGTTTTATCAAAGACTGGATCTTTTCCATTTGCTT
>NZ_JBLUOI010000182.1:0-813 GCF_048059995.1 Metabacillus sp. YM-086
TAGCTTCTTATTTCCTCGTTTATTAATACGATCACGGTATTGTGTATTACCAGATTGATAGCGCATAATATCGATGCCAACGTAAGCGTTCAGTTGTTTCGCGTTTTTAAATCGGCGAATATCACCTAGTTCGCCAATAAGTCTGCACGCTGTTGTATCACCAATCCCCGGAAAAGAGCGTAATACGGTATATTCCATTCTTCCTTCAGACATCATAACCATTTGTTTCACAAGCTGGTCTTTCTTTTCCATTAAATCCGCAATACGTCGGGCGTAATCGCGTACTTGATTACAACGAATATCCGTTGGTTCAATGGCAGGATATGAATTTTTCGCAGCTTCTAATAACACGATGGCTTTTTTCTCTGCACGTTCTAGTGAAAGTTTTTTACGTGTATTGCTTTTTAAACGATTTTTAATAATTGTCTTTGAATGAGCTAATAATAGTGCTGGGTGTGGATACAATTGCACAAAATTTAAAAATAGTGCTGAACTCGGTGAAATAAGTCGTTCCAACTCTGGAAATGAAACATGTAAAATGGCATGCATACGATTGCGTAAAAGAATAAGTTCTTCTTCAATTTCGTCATAATAACGAGTAATCGCCCGCATCTGTTCATAATAATCATTCTGCACATACGTCGTTTCACGTTCCAATTTAATGTGGGTTTTCGCTAACTCATGGGCATCGCTAATATCGGTTTTGTGTCGACGCATTGAAGCCATTTGTAGGTTCGCTTCAAGAGGGTTCATGCGACAGTAAGTATGTCCGTGATCCCGTAGAAACTTCTCAACTGATTTTGAATAGACACC
>NZ_JBLUOI010000183.1:0-800 GCF_048059995.1 Metabacillus sp. YM-086
TTACAAAAAGAAGATGATGATTAATTTTGTACATTCTTAAACGATCAAAATTGTACATCGTTAGCTTGACATTTACACTATCGAGACATAACCGCTTTGCTCATACCTTCATTTGTCTCGATTCTCTCACTATCGGGACACATTCGCTTTGCTCACTCCTTCATTTGTCTCGATTCTCTCACTATCGGGACACATTCGCTTTACTCACACACTCATTTGTCCCGATTCCCCCACTATCGGGACACAACAGCTTTGCTCACTCCTTCATTTGTCTCGATTCTCTCACTATCGGGACACAACAGCTTTGCTCACACCTTCATCTGTCCCAATTCTCTCACTATCGGGACACATTCGCTTTGCTCACTCCTTCATCTGTCCCGATTCTCCCACTATCGGGACACAAACGCTATCCACGTACCTTCATCTGTCCCGATTCTCTCACTATCGGGACACATTCGCTTAGCTCACACACTCATTTGTCCCGATTCCCCCACTATCGGGACACATTCGCTTTGCTCACTCCTTCATCTGTCCCGATTCCCCCACTATCGAGACATAACCGCTTTGCTCATACCTTCATTTGTCTCGATTCTCTCACTATCGGGACACAACAGCTTTGCTCACTCCTTCATCTGTCCCGATCCTCCCACTATCGGGACACAACAGCTTTGCTCACTCCTTCATCTGTCCCGATTCCCCCACTATCGGGACACAACAGCTTTGCTCACTCCTTCATCTGTCCCGATTCTCTCACTATCGGGACACAACCGCTATCCACGTACCTTCATCTGTCCCGATTC
>NZ_JBLUOI010000185.1:0-755 GCF_048059995.1 Metabacillus sp. YM-086
CAGTGCTCAACCCCCTTATAATGGACATATGAATTATAATTGAATTACGACATATATACATTTTATTGGGGGGATAAGAGATGGCAAAACAACATAATACTGTCGAAACTAAGTTAAAAGCTGTTCGTAGAGTATTGGAAGATCTTACACCAGTGGCAATTGTGGCTAAAGATTTAGACCTTCATCGTGATACGGTTAATCGATGGGTTAATGCATATAAGAAAAATGGAGAAAAAGGATTAATTAACCCTAAATCTATTGGCCATTCTTCAACTCAAAAACAAGATGAAAAGATAAGAGAGTTAGAAAGGAAACTTAAAGAAAAAGAACTAGAGAATGAAATCCTAAAAAAGTTCCAGGCCTTTCTCAAGGAGAAAAAATAAACACAAAATATGAGGCAATTACCCACTTGAGAGAGGAATATTCTGTGGTTTTGTTATGTAAGGTTTTAGGGGTATCTAAAAGTGGATTTTACGCTTATATTAAACGTCCTAGTAGAAAAATTGGTAAAGGGGATCGTGAAATTTTAAGCCTTATTAAACGTATCTATAATCGTCATCAGGGCACCTATGGTGCTAAACGAATTTCAAAAGTATTGAAGAATAAAGGAATAGTAGTGAATCACAAAAGAGTAGCTCGCTTAATGAAAGAAACAAACTTAAAAGCCAAAGTAAGACGGCCAAAAACAACCAAAGAGTCTAAAGTTCAAGCGGCTGGTTTTGTATATGAAAATATTTTAAAAAGAAATTTCAAAG
>NZ_JBLUOI010000186.1:0-753 GCF_048059995.1 Metabacillus sp. YM-086
TGGATATCGACGTCTACTACCCAAAAGCAATTTCTGCTTGCCTTTCTTATTTTGGCTAGTGCTTGGTGAGCATTACGTTTAGGACGAAAACCAAACGAACAGTCATGGAAGTCAGCTTCAAAAATTGGTTCAACGACCATTTTCGTTGCCATTTGTGCCACTCTATCTTTAATGGTTGGTATTCCTAATGGACGTTTCTTTCCATCATCTTTCGGAATATAGGTTCTTAGGACTGGACTTGGGTGATATTGTTTCTCCTTCAATTCTAGATAAAGTTCGTTCATAAACTTCTTCTCACCGTAATCCAAAACGATTTGTTCAATCGACTGTCCATCGACACCTCCACTACCTTTCTTACGTTTCACACGTTGCCATGCCTCCCATAGAATATCAGGACGATAAATTTTGTCATATAAAGCGTGAAATCTACGAGTTGGACTCTCCTTGGCACAAAGATATAACGTCTTCCAGAGTTCTTGAGCTTTTGCACTATTGGTGTAGTTAGCCATTTTCTTGGCATTCACTGACTCTTACCTCCTTCTGACATATGAACGAAGTAGGGTACTGGCTTACGCCGTCCTTCCCTAGACAATGTTGTGTTGTCATTGTCATCATAGGTACTATGACCCCCTCCGACTCCCTTTCATCCATCCACCATTTCGTTTGCACTTATAGGTTTCTGTTTTACTTTCTTCCGAAAGTGATGATGAGGGTCTCCCCAGTTCCGTTAACTACTTTCCTAACATGTCGTTC
>NZ_JBLUOI010000187.1:0-751 GCF_048059995.1 Metabacillus sp. YM-086
GGTAGGAAGACAGATGTTTCGGACGCAGAATGGATAGCTAAATTATTAAGACATGGACTAATAGAGAAAAGCTTTGTCCCTCCAGAAGACTTTCGAAATTTACGAGATTTGACTCGACTTAGAAAGAAATGGATTGGGCATATGACATCTGAGAAGAACC
Source organism: Metabacillus sp. YM-086 (assembly GCF_048059995.1). Taxonomy (NCBI): domain Bacteria; kingdom Bacillati; phylum Bacillota; class Bacilli; order Caryophanales; family Bacillaceae; genus Metabacillus; species Metabacillus sp. YM-086. Next base: position 161 of record NZ_JBLUOI010000187.1, read on the forward strand.
GAATTCAAAAAGTGTTAGAGACTTCAAACATAAAATTAAGTACTGTTATTTCAGATGTTTTTGGTGTTTCAGGAAGGAAACTCTTGGAACAATTAATATCTGAAGGTTTTATTGATCAGGAAGAAGTTGAGAAAAAGATACATGGAAGAATGGCTCATAAAAAACAATTGATTACTGATTCTTTATTCGGTACATTAAATGATCATCAACTTTTTCTAATCCAACAATCCTGGATGCATATTACTTATCTAGAAACGTTAATATCCGATATTGAGAAAAGGATCGATGAAATCTTACTAGACTATCAGGAAGAAGTTCAACTTTTAATCACAATGCCGGGTATTAAAAAAGATACAGCTGCAGTCATCCTTGCAGAAATTGGTGTAGATATGGGACAGTTTCCAACTTCTAAACATCTCGCTTCATGGGCAGGATTATCACCTGGAAATCATGAAAGTGCAGGAAAAAGAAAAAGTACACGAACAGTTAGAGGAAATCCACATATTAAATCTGCATTGTGCGAAGCTGCATGGGCTGTTTCAAGGAGTCGTAATAAAAGGTTGGGAATCAAATATTGGTCGTTGGCTGCGA
>NZ_JBLUOI010000188.1:0-669 GCF_048059995.1 Metabacillus sp. YM-086
TGTTAAAAAATGGTCAGACAGAGATGAGTCAGAACAACAGTCAAACGATTCAAGAACTCAAGTCAATTCAAAGCTCCGTAGACCATCATCTGAAAGAGATCAAAACGAAGATAGACCAAGACTTCAAAGCAATCAAAACGAACATGGAGAGCGAGATCAAGAGCATAAGCAAGGAGAGCCGAAACGCCTTCAACGAATTAGAAGCCAAGAGCAAGAACATGATCTCGAACGCTAGAAAAAATATTTTCATTAATGACTGGTTAGACGTTGCAAAATATGGGGCAGGAACTGCGGTTTTTGTTGTTCCAATTTATATGGGGGTTAAATTCCTTCTAGGGTTATTCGGAATTGAAACCCCTTAAAAAAATTCCGTAGTCAAACAAAATAGGGAAATGTTTTTCTTCCTGTTTTGTTTGACTACGCCAGCAACCATAAGGGCGGTAGTTTTTTAGAAGCAGGATTTTATCTGAACAAACCATTCCCCCTTACAGACAAGGTTTTGGTTGCCTTGATGGCAACCCCTTAGCCTTTAGGGCAAATAAAAAAGCCACCCTGCAAAGAGTGGAATTTTATTGCAAACTGGTACTAGCAGTCTGCTTTATCATTCAAAAAGAAAAAGTGAAAACCACTCTATAGCTCGGACAAGCTGAATAAGATGTTTTTTCTATT
>NZ_JBLUOI010000189.1:0-639 GCF_048059995.1 Metabacillus sp. YM-086
AATAAAGTGGTCCCTATGTCAAGGACACTTTGAAAAAGAGGCCTTAAATTATGTTAATTAATATTGTATTCTTCCGTTAAGGAGGAGATACGACATAAGAACCAGTAACTCTTCTGCCTCAGAAAGTTACTGGTTCTTAATTTTTATCCGTGTCTTATACGTATATATGAATAGGGATTTTATAAAGTCATTTGATAGCTTTAAGGTATTTATGCTGGGGGAAGATGTTCCGTGTTACGTTCAGAGGTATTGTAAACAATTGGATGATTCACAATGGCAGTGGTTTTATGAACAGATGTTGGAACCTGTCACTTTTGTTACGGACAGCACTTACCTTTTCTATGTATTAAAATGGATCCTAAAGTATGATTTTGATGATTTATCCTATGCTGTTTATTTTCAAGATATTATGGATCCCGAATGTATTCCGCAGTCACTAATTAAAGATGAGTGGTTGCCCGTACTTTGGAATCGCTACGGACAGCGTTTGAAAAAAGAATTATTCGAAATCCATTTTAGCTTGAAAGATGAATTGTCCACTGATGTCATTGATGATGAAACTGTTATATTTTAAGTGGGTATTCGCCTGTTTTCAAATATTCTGCATATTGATTAGGGGAGAGCTTTGCTAGTTTCCAT
>NZ_JBLUOI010000190.1:0-588 GCF_048059995.1 Metabacillus sp. YM-086
TATAAATCCATTCGCATCATCCATAAATAGGGAAAAACCGATGCTTAATCCGTCAAAATCCCAAAAATTATCCATTTATGCATCATATCATTGGGAAAATGGAAAAAAAGCATACGAAAATAAGACATTCGTATGCTTTTGCATAAGTAGACAGTATAAATCCATTCGCATCATCCATAAATAGGGAAAAACCGATGCTTAATTCGTCAAAATCCCAATAATTATCCATTTCTGTATCATATGATTGGGAAAATGGAAAAAAAGCATACGAAAATAAGAAATACGTATGCTTTTGCACAAGTAGACAGTATAAATCCATTCGCACCATCAAAGGCACAACCAGCTTCTTTCTTCATCTCTATCCGCATTCATCATAACCATCTTTCAATTTATGACTCTTCTAATAAGGAGCGTCTATATTGGTGTGGAGTTGTTCCTACCATTTTTTTAAACACTTGAATAAAATAGGAGACACTTCCAAAGCCTAAGTTTTCACCAATGAATTCGATCGGTTTATTTGTCATCTGCAGTAATTGACAAGCTTGCTTGATTCTCCGAATAGTCAGATACTCTGTTAAGCTACTACCC
>NZ_JBLUOI010000191.1:0-568 GCF_048059995.1 Metabacillus sp. YM-086
ATGGAGTGCTTTGAAGCAATTGGTGGAGTACCAAAGATCATTTTAACGGACAATATGAAAACAGTAATGGATGAACATAGAACAGAGTATTCAAAAGGAGTGGTTAATGAACGATTTGAACAGTTTGCCAGTGATAGTGGATTTGAAATCAAACCTTGTATTGCAGGAAGGCCAAGGACAAAAGGGAAAGTAGAGAGTATTATGAAGCTCTTAGATGAGATTCATGCTTATCAGGGGAAATTCACTTACGAAGGACTTCACCAATTTGTACAAAAGCTTTGTGAACGCCATAATCAAAGTTTTAATCAAGGAAATAGAAAGATTCCAATACTTGCTTTAAAACAAGAAAAGAGTCACTTACTCCCCCTACCAAGGAAAGAAATAAGAGACTCTTATAAGATCAAACACAAGCTTGTAAAGGTTAACCCTGCGAGCATGATTACGTACAAATCAAACCAGTATTCAGTACCAGCTGAATACAAAGGGAAAACCGTTGGTTTACAAGTCTATGACGATCACATACATGTATATTATAACACGGATTTGATCGCTCAACATCGAATCAGTA
>NZ_JBLUOI010000192.1:0-567 GCF_048059995.1 Metabacillus sp. YM-086
CTGTCCTCGCTGTATTAGGCTCATCTGTCCTTTGAATACAATGTCCTAAAATCACTTCTTCCACATCTTGCTTTTGAAGCTTACTTCTTTTTACAACCTCGTCTAGAACAGGTACAGCTAATTGTGTAGGCAATAGATCCTTGAAAGCGCCTCCAAAAGAACCGATAGGTGTTCGCACTGCTGCAGTAATCACAACCTCTCGCATTTCTCCATCCCCCTTAATTCATGTTTCTGAGCCATTGCTCATTACTTTCATTATAGTATAGTTTAATAGAAATATTAGGGAATTTTTTCTTCTATGTGTATGTTTGATTTTTTATATTTTGATTGATTGGGGGTTCTGAAGAACGTTTGTGGGGATTCTATTGAGCTGGGCTTCATCATCCGGGCTTTTGAAGACCATCTGTGACTGATTCTATCTAGGGTTTGTCGTTCATCCACCTTATGAACGACTCCACTCGCTCTTCACCAACACTTTTGTCGTTCATCGCCCCTATGAACGACACCACTCGCTCTTACCTCAACACTTTTGTCGTTCATCACCCCTATGAACGACACCACTCGCTC
>NZ_JBLUOI010000193.1:0-555 GCF_048059995.1 Metabacillus sp. YM-086
TCTGCTTTATCATTCAAAAAGAAAAAGTGAAAACCACTCTATAGCTCGGACAAGCTGAATAAGATGTTTTTTCTATTCACCATATTTTTATTATACCCTTAATTTACTCGAAAGGTGGAAAATTTTATGTTAAAAGCACATGAGATTTTAGGTACTGATAAGCCGATTTTTAGAGAAAGAGAGGTTCACCATTTCTTTCTTGATGAAATTTCACACCTTGATGAAAATCCTGAAAAATATAGTGTTGTTGGTTATGTTCGAGTAATTAAAAAACAAGAAATTTTCTTTAAATCCGTTTTTTCTCTTAAATAAAAGTTACTTAAATATATTTACTTAAAGTTACTAATGGTGTATAATAAAGGTAACTTATATGAAAAGAGGAAAAAATATGTTAGAAGTATTAGATTTTCACAAAAAAATGTATGACGCTAGATGGAATGGTGAAATGGATTTATACGAAAGTATGAAGCAATTAGAAGATGAATTTATGGTACTGGTTACAAAAGAAGGTGTGGACTTAGAAAAGGTCAATGAAATGTTAAATCAGCTTTATAT
>NZ_JBLUOI010000194.1:0-536 GCF_048059995.1 Metabacillus sp. YM-086
GGAACGTTTTTAATCCTTTGTGCATTAGCCAAAGTAATATCAAAAAAATCTTCTAAGATGTTGTAAACTGGTTTCCAATAAACTCCCGTACTCTCCATCGCAATGTGAGTGACTTCTTTTTCTTCTAACCATTTAAGCAGACGAAATAAATCCTTCGTTAATGTTGGGAAAGTTTCAATTACTCTTTCCAATTCAGCTTCTGAATCACCTAGTAATACACAAGCCACAATGGTTTCTGAGTGAACATCCAAACCAGCACAACGTTTGTGTAAAGTTTCCACCTTATTCACCTTCATAAAATTATTCCACAGACAGTGGAATGAATTTGAAATTAAACATTTTTCTGTTCGTAGTCATCCTAGACATAGGGAGCTAACAATGGGTTGTACACCAAATTCATTCCAACAGTTTTTTGTACAGGGTCGAACCACCAATAAAGACCACGTTATATACTCACTGTTTGCGGTATCAACATTATGGGATGAGAACTCTATTTTCATTCCTGGGTTGAGAGCGAAAGATCATGAATGTTTTTT
>NZ_JBLUOI010000195.1:0-527 GCF_048059995.1 Metabacillus sp. YM-086
TCCAAAATCTCTCTTTACCTGATCGTGATAATCACGATCAAGGCAAAATAGAAATCAACCTGAAGGCATCATTTTTTCTAAAAAGTAGGTGATTGCGGAACTGCTGTAGAAACTAATAAACTAGAGTTCTTGTAGATCGGAGTGATCAATATTAAAAAGTTAATGACGATTGCGGAAATTGCAAAAGAATTACATCTACCAGAATCGACCGCACGCTATTATCGAGATGGTTTCATAGATTATGTTCCTTCTGTTGGTGAAGGAAGAAAAAAGCGTTATCGACCAGAGACTGTGGAGATATTGCGTTTCATTGCGGAAGGATTTAAACGCAAGCTAACCGCAATCGAGATAGAGGACGGCTTAAGCCAGATGTTTTCTAGGAATTTAGAGATCGAGCAACCAAACGCAACAACCACAGCAGTAGTGCAACAGCAATCAGAAAATGCTACAAAACAATATGCTTTACAGCTTCAACTTGCACTGGAACAAATGGGTTCAACCATGCAGGTTATTGCTAATCAAAAAGA